>JAQGKG010000432.1 GCA_028290245.1 Devosia sp.
ACGGCCGGCCTCGGCCTTGAAACCAGCGTCGCCGGTCGGGCCTGCGCTGCCGTCAGCCGTGACCCAATTGCGGAAGCCCGCTTGTGAGCGCTTAAAGGCGCCGCCGGTCTTGCTGGTGTCATACCACTGGGTGGACCACTTTCCGTCGATCAATTGTCCCACGATCGAGCCCTTTCGTCATGTTGTCGACTCGTTGCGGGGTTAAGTCCGCACAGTCATTTGCGTTGCCTGACAGATAGTCTTTGGCCGTGCGAGCGATAAGGCACCTTTGGCGCAACGAAGCGTTGTGCATTTCGGACACAGAAGCACTGCGCATCTTGTAATTTGGGACACGATCCATGATTTTCATTTTACGCGACGCCCCCATGGTGCTAATGCGGATTTCAGGCGTGGAGGCGCCCAGGATGGTAAAGGTTTTGCTGGTGACACGACGACCGTAAGCGGTCTTCCGAGACGGTGCTTTGTCAGCGCCGGGCCTGTCCTACGCATCTCCATTCTGGATCATTGTCATGACCCTCTCGTCTGCGCCTCTGGCTGCACCTGCTCTCGTCTCTGCTTCACCCGCTCGCATCCCGACCGTCCGTTACGCAACGGATGCCGATGATGCTTTTGTAGAAGAATTGCAGGCCATTGCTTTTGGCCCCGGCCGATTTGCCAAGACCGCATATCGCATTCGCGAGCGGCTCAGCATCGACACCAGCTTGAGCCTGATCGCCGAAGTCGAAGGCACGCCTTGTGGCTCGGTTTGGATGACGCCGGTGTCCATTGGCGGCATCAACGGCTGGATGCTCGGCCCGCTGGCCACGCACCCCAATTTCCGCAAGCTCGGCGCCGGCAAGCTGCTGGCCCGTGAAGTCACCAAACGCGCGCTGGCGCGAGGCGATGGCCAGTTCGTCATGTTGGTCGGCGACCGCGACTACTATTGCCCGCTCGGCTGGGAGCCGACGAGGCTGGGCAATATCGCCTTCCCCGGCCCGGTCGATCCTACGCGTGTGCTGGTTTATGCCGAGGACAAGAGCCTGGCGGAAAGCCTTAGCGGCGCCATTGCGGCTTGGGTGCAGGGCTGATTTCTAGCGGGTAGCAACCGCTAGCGTCCTCGCCTAAACTCCAACTTCCGCAATCACTTCCGGTATTCCCTTGTCGTCCGACGACATCATCATCCAGCGCCTGACCGCCCGCCTGCTGACCGCGCCACCGCCGTTGCCGGCGGCGCACACGTTGGTGCCGGACTGGAGGCCGGAGCTGCCGTTCAGCCGCCCGCCGGTGCAGGCCGCAGTGCTGATCGCGCTGATTCGGCGGCCCGAGGGGCATACCGTGCTCTATACCGAGCGCTCGCCGGACCTGCGGGCGCATTCGGGGCAGGTGGCGTTTCCGGGTGGCAAGGTGGACGCCAGCGACGAGGACGTGGCGGCTGCCGCGCTGCGCGAGGCGTTCGAGGAAGTAGGCATGGAGCGCGAGGATGCGACGGTGATCGGCTTCATGCCGACCTATTTCACCGGCACCAATTATCTGATCACGCCCGTGGTGGCGACGGTCGAGCCAAGCGGGCCGTTCGTGCCCAATCCGGGTGAGGTGCATTCGGTGTTCGAGGTGCCGCTGCAGCGCATCATGCTACCCGAGGCCTATGGCGAGTTCCGCATCAAGCGCGATGGCGAAGAACATCGCACCTGGCAGATCGACCATGACGGGCATCGGATCTGGGGCATCACGGCGAATCTGACGCGGCGGTTTCGCGATCTGGCGATGGATGAGGTTGTGCCGTGAGCGACAATCTCGCCAGTGCCGAATGGCTCAACCGACCCGAAACGCAGGCGATTTTTGCCGCGCTGGATGGGCAGAAGCGCCGCACGCGAGCCGTGGGTGGCGTGGTGCGTGACACCATCATGGGCCGCGCGCATAGCGGCGATATCGACATGGCGACGGAGTTGTTGCCGGACGAGGTGATCGCGCGGGCCAAGGCCGCTGGTATTGCGTTCTACCCGACGGGCATCGACCACGGCACGGTGACGCTGAAGCTGGGCGATACGCTGGCCGAGGTGACGACGCTGCGCCGCGATGTCGAAACCGACGGGCGCCATGCGGTAGTAGCGTTTGGGACGGACTGGGCCGAGGATGCCAAGCGCCGCGATTTCACGCTGAACGCGCTGTATTGCGCCGCTGATGGCACGCTGTATGACCCGTTGGGCGGGGTCGAGGATATGCGCAGCGGCATAGTCCGGTTCATCGGGGACGCCAGCCAGCGCATCGCCGAGGACGGGTTGCGGGTTTACCGATTCTTTCGGCTGACGGCGAGCCATGGCGAACAGCGGCTGGATCCGGATGGGTTGACCGCCTGCGCGACCGCGGTCGGCCAACTCGATCACTTGTCGCGCGAGCGTATCGGCAGTGAGGTCATGCGGATGCTGGCTTTACCCAAAGTGGCGTTGTCACTGGCGGTGATGTCGGAAATCCGCTTGCTGCCTCTGAGCGATGCGGCGCTGCGCGCGCTCGTTGCTTACGAGAGCCTAGGCGGCCAACAAGCGGCCACGCGGCTGGCGCTGATGACCGATGACCTCGATTCGCTGCAGGCGGCTTGGCGGCTGTCGAATGAGGCCATCACCAGCGCCAAATCAATCGCCCGCGCTGCGGCCATGCTGGAGCAGGACAAGATTGCCGAGGCGGCTTATCGCCATGGTGAGACTGCTGTTGAGGGACTGGCGGCGGCGGCATCGCTTGGTCATTGGGGCCTAGCGCGGCTGTCAGAAGCGGCGCGTGTGCTGGCGAAGACTATTGTGCCGCCATTTCCACTCTCCGGACATGATTTAGCCGGCCTCGGTATTCAACCGGGACCGGCTCTTGGTCGTGAATTGGGTCGTCTGGAACAACTCTGGATCGACAGCGGCTTTGCGCTTGGAAAGATCGAACTGCTGACGCAAATCCGCGTCTAGTGCTTGGTCTTCGGACCGTCGTCTGTATCGACGATGCGTTCCTTGATGCGCTCGATCATGTCGGGTCGAATTTCAGTTTCGCCGTGATGCGCTCGCATGCTTTCGACGGCTCGGCGAACCACTTCGGCTTCAGTTTCTGCCTCGGCATGCCATGTGGCGCCCGGGATCAGTGAACCAGATTCAAAGCGTTTCATTGCTCATCTCCATTGTTGATGTGCGTTAAGCACAACGTTTGGTGATGGGCAGGAGTTCCGATCAGGGCCAGCGCACTTCTGGGGGCATGGAGGAGAGGATCGAGTTCACGTTGCCGCCGGTTTTGAGGCCGAAGGTGGTGCCGCGATCGTAGAGCAGGTTAAATTCGACGTAGCGGCCGCGGCGGACAAGTTGTTCGTGGCGGTCGGCGTCGGTCCATGGGGTTTCGAAATTGCGGCGGACCAATTCGGGATAGATGCCAAGGAAGGCCTTGCCGACGCCTTGGGTGAAGTCGAAGTCGGCGTCCCAATTGCCGGTGTTGTGGTGGTCGTAGAATATCCCGCCGGTGCCGCGCGGCTCGTCGCGGTGCGGCAGATAGAAATACTCGTCGCACCATTCCTTATAGCGCTGGTAGTCGACGCCGGGCGCCCGGTCGCAGGCGGCCTTCATCGCAGCGTGGAAGTCTATGGTGTCCTGATCGTCCTGGGTGCGCTTGCGGTCGAGCACCGGAGTCAAATCGCCGCCGCCGCCGAACCACTGCTTGCCAGTGACGATCATGCGCGTGTTCATATGCACCGCCGGGACATGGGGGTTCCACGGATGTACGATCAGCGAAATGCCCGAGCTCCAGAATTTGGCGCCGGCTTCGGTGCCCGGCATCTGCTTGGCAAATTCCGGGGAGAATTCGCCGTGAACCGTGGAGATATGCACACCAGCCTTCTGGAACACACGGCCGTGGATCATGCCCATTTCGCCGCCGCCACCGGCAGGCCGGTTCCAGGGTGAAATCTCGAATTTGCCAGCCGGCATATCGGCGTTCGGGCCGACCACGTCGGCTTCGATCTGCTCGAAGGCAGCGAAAATCTGGTCACGCAGGCTGCGGAACCAGGCCTGTGCAGTAGCCTTCTTGGCCTCGATATCGTTTGGAAGTGCGGTGGGAAGTGTCATGGTGTCAGTGAAATGAACCGTCATTTGAGCCCTGTAAACCCGTCGGTCTGTCTTTTTGCTTCGCCCAGGATAAGCGTTGCGGCCAAAGCCACATTGATCGAGCGCAAACCATCGCGCATCGGAATGCGGATGGTGAGGTCGCAAGCCTCGGCTACGGCGTCGGGCACGCCGGCACTTTCGCGGCCGACCATCAGAATGTCGCTGGCCAGATAATCCACGGCATAGGCCGAAGTCTCCGCCTTGGTCGTCAGCAGCACAAGGCGGCGCTGGTGCTCGCGCCGCCACGCGTCGAAGGCGGTCCAACTATCATGCTCATGCACCATGGCATGATCGACATAGTCGAGGCCGGCGCGAGCCAGCGCCTTTGCCGAGAACGGGAACCCGGTGGGGTGGATCAGGTGGATGGTGGTGCCGAGGCAGGCCCCCAGACGGATCAGCGTGCCGGTATTGTTGGCGATATCGGGCTGGTAGAGAGCTAGGTCAACCGGCATGGCGAATTCCACAAAACGATGC
>JAQGKG010000020.1 GCA_028290245.1 Devosia sp.
GGTTTCCAAAAGTTTGACGTCTGAAATGGGGTCGGCAGCGGCCGTCCGCGCGTTTGTTCCAGACTAGCAGTTATGCTCCGGTATAGGCTCATTCTCGGTTGATCTTGCGATGATTGGGGTGAGCACCTTTGCATCTTCAACGACACTAGCGATCGTTAACCGGATGAGCTCGCATCGCTATGCGCCGGCATCTGGAGGATGGCCATCGCCGCTACCGTGAACGGAGCCTAGCCCACACTGCATTGCCCGAATACTGAGGCCCGCAATCCTAATGAGACCGAGCACCCAGTTCGCTCGAACTCCCAAACTTTATCGCAGGCTTCTTGGAAGACCGCCACCCTGCCCCTTCCTTCTGCCTTTGCAACATAGCAGGCAGCGTCAGCTTCTGAGGTTAGTTCTGTGGCACCGAACGAATATGCCGACACCTTCAACCACGAAGGGATCTGCCGCTCCGCTCAATGACCAGCTCTGCGTCAGCCCCCGTCGCTCACCCCGGCCAGATCGGCCAAAACAAAGGTCCGAGTCTACGTCACGCTGGATAGAAGTTGGTGGCAACGTCAAGCGCCGATATCATTCGGCCTGCCGACGAGTTCGTAGTCACTGATCAGAGAGCTCACGCGAGACATGCAACATTCCTAGTCTGGGACTTGCTAGGAATGGGACATCAGGAACTTCACCTGCTATATTCTCCAGAGCCTCTGCCATAGATGCTTGAGCCAGGACAATGATGTCGACCTCAACCGCCAATCGCTGAAACGTTGCAACAATTGAAGCATTGTGACCAGCCCGGTCTCCGGACTTCAGCAAGTCAAAAGCGCCCTCGCAGAGCGCCTGGGATATAACGACCTCTTTTCCCCGTTCTGCTCCGACCCTTTGAAGAAGGAGAGTTGTAGGTTCGAGCGTTGTTCTCAGGGTCGCCAGAACGCCAATGCGACGGCTCTGTCGTACAGCGTCCAACGCCATCCCTTGATCAATCCGGAACAGAGGTATCGAGGCAAGGGGCCTAACATTTTCAACTCCGTCGCCCAGCGAAGAACAAGTCACTACAACGGCGTCGGCACCAACGTCCGAGGCCGAAGTGACATACTGGTTTAATCGTTGCATCGTCCTTTTCGATAGCCTGCCTTCTCGGATGGTAGCCTGAAGAAGGCTCTCATCTACTATGTTGAAGCTCGACCATCCAGGCAGAAGTTCATCCGCCAGGCCCTTGAATGTCGGAATCAGCCCGGCGACCGTGTGTATGAATGCAAGTGTTGGCACGCTGGTCACACGTAGTTTCGATGCAGGGCCCAATCGGCTTCGCTGAGACGGTCTGCCGCAAAGTTATGCTGATGCCAGTAGGGATAAAGTGCCGGTATAGCGCTTACCGCGGCCAGACGTGCCGACTCCTCGTCAGTCAACTCAATGTCCACGGCGGCTATATTATCCTTGAAGTGGGCTTCAGTCAGCCCGCCAACAACCGCAGAAGTCACCGCTGGCCTGTCCAGCAACCAAGCCAGGGCGATCTGCGCCGCGGATACACCGCGCGACTGCCCAATCTCGACAAGAACGTCAACGATGTTCCACAGCCGCTCCTCGTCCCTGATTGGTGGCTCTGTCCAGCCTTTCGCCTGGCGAGAGTCTGCAGGGACCGGTTTGTGACGGCGATGAGCACCCGACAACAAGCCGGCAGCAAGGGGACTCCACACAAGGACCCCAAGGCCTTGGTCAACCGCAATCGGCAACAGTTCGTATTCGGCTTCACGCGCCTCGAGCGTGTAGTGGATTTGTTGGGTAACAAAGCGGGGATAGTTGCGAAGGTCGCTAACACCCAGCGCCTTCATCACGTGCCACCCGGAATAGTTCGAGCAGCCGATGTAACGGACCTTGCCTTGGGTCACAAGAGTGTCAAGTGCAGACAGCGTTTCGTCGAGGGGTGTTAGGCCGTCCCATTCGTGCATGTAGTAGATGTCGATGTGATCACGACCCAGGCGCGTGAGGCTGCGTTCGCATTCCCGGATCAAATGATAGCGCGAAGCCCCCTCGTCGTTAGGTCCGTCGCCTATCCGCATCCGGGCCTTACAAGATATCAAAACGTCATCGCGCTTATCTCCGAGTGCCTCACCAAGTATCTCTTCGGACAATCCAAGCGAGTACATGTTGGCGGTGTCGAAGAGGTTGACGCCTCCGTCGAGGCAAGTTCCAATCAATCGCTGCGCGTCTTCCACTGACTGACTTGCCGTCATGCCGAAATCGCCGCGCCCTCCAAAGGTGAAGGTACCCATTGTGATGGCGCTGACTTTCAGTCCTGAGCGACCAAGTGTTCTGTACTTCATGGCAAGTGCCTTTCAACGGTTGGGGTCCGTGCACCACTGGACAGCACTGGGGAAAGCTGTCCCATTTACCGTTACCTGATCGGGCATTGGCTCATCGGTGTGCGACAAAATCTGCCATACTGCGGATCAGCAGATGGCCCACTGTCCCGCCGGCATCTTGCAGGCCCAGAGTTTTCTGCTGGAACGCCGCGGCCTTCCCATGTTGCGCAACCATGGATTTGGTCTGCTGCAATGCTGCATTAGCCGCCTCTTCCGCCGCATGCATTGCAGCAGGTAGGGTTTTTCCTGCGTTGACAGATTCTTCCAGTGAAGCGGCAACTGGATCCAAAACATCGAGGATCGTCTTGTCGCCGAGCTTGGCCTTACCACGTTCTGCGATGCCATCGCTGAAGGCGCGCCAGAACAGCGCAATATCATTTGCGTCGAGCTTGTTCTTGCCATCGACAGCCTTGCTGGCGCGTAGAAAACCTGTAGCGGTCAATGTTCCCATGGTGGAGGGAGCTGTGCGTGCCATTGTAGCGCCAGCAGTCCGTAGCAGCTTGGAGATACCAGCCCCCTCACCTTCTGCGACCAAGGCCTCGGAGGCTGCTGCAAACGCCTTGCTCATGGTAATGCCCAAATCGCTGTCACCGACCTGCCCATCAAGCGCGATGAGGAAGTCTCGTTGTTCAGAAAAAAGCTCTTTCCAGCTCTTGAATTGTTCGATCAGATCGACCGCATTGAACGCCTGTAGGCTCATCTGCTTACCCGCCCACATGCTGGAAGAAAGGAGTATTAGCTGGAGCGGCCACCAGCCTATCGAGCTCGCTGTCTAAGTGCAGGATAGACACTGACGCACCCGCCATTTCCATGGCGGTGGCGAATTCACCGACCCAAACATGCTTGGCCGTAACGCCGCGGTCCTGCAGCAGTTGGGAGACCCGACGGAACAGGATATAAAGTTCTTCCATCGGAGTGCCACCAAGGCCATTGATCAAGACTGCAACGCTGTCACCCCGATTGTAGCTTTGCTCGGTGAAGATGCGCTCCATCATCTCGTCGATGACCAAGTCTGCAGACCCCATCTTCTTCCTGCTGATACCAGGTTCGCCGTGGATGCCCATGCCGATTTCCATCTCGTCTTCGCCGATCGAAAAGGTGGCATGACCTATCTCCGGGACGACACAACTGGAGAGCGCCACGCCGATCGTCCGGGTGCGAAGACGGGCTTTATCAGCGATGCGGGTGACCTCGTCCAGCGGCAACCCTTCGGCCGCAGCGGCACCCGCAGCTTTGTAGATAAAGAAAATGCCGGCAACGCCACGCCGCTTATGCTCCTCTCCAACAACGGAGGATGCAACATCGTCATTGCCAACTACATGTTTGACCTGAACGCCGTCCATGTCGGCAAGTTCGGCCGCCATCTCAAAATTGATAATGTCGCCGCTGTAGTTGCCGTAGACGTAGAGCACGCCAGCGCCCTGATCGATATGTTTAGTCACCTGGTACATCTGTTCTGCGCTCGGCGACTGGAACACCCCGCCGACTGCGGCACCGTCCAGCATACCGTCACCGACATAACCCAAAAAAAGCGGCAAGTGGCCTGATCCACCTCCTGTTGCAATGCCGACCTTTCCTGGCTTCACTTTGGAAGTAACTAGGCAACGTTTGTCACCATCCACGTAGGTGACGGCGGGATGCGCCAGATAAATGCCTTCGAGCATCTCATCGACGAAATTGACCGGATCGTTAAGGAACTTCTTCATGGGACTGCCTCTGAGAGAAAGACGCTATTTGCGGCGTTGACGAGTAACGAAGAAACCAGCTGCCAAAAGGATAAAAATGCCTACGACAAGGCGCTGCCAGGTACTCGGGATGCCCACAAGTACGAGCACGCTGTTTATGACAACGATCAGCAGCACGCCCAACAAGGTGCCCAGGACCGTTCCGGTGCCTCCGGTAATCCGAGCACCTCCAAGGACTACGGCCGCAATGACGTTGATCTCGGTGCCGACCAGGTCGAAAGGATTGGCCTGGCGGTTGGCGCAAACTTGAATGATGCCGGCAAGCCCGGCGAGTCCTCCTGCGTAGGCAAAAAGGAACACATGCACG
>JAQGKG010000026.1 GCA_028290245.1 Devosia sp.
AGCGCGAGGCCGATATCGTCAAGGCGCTTGGCGATGGTACGCTGGCGGCGGCGAGCCTTGATGTGTTCGAGACCGAGCCGCTGGCCGAGAGCAGCCCACTTTGGGATATCGAGACCTGTTACATCACGCCCCATGTGGCGGCGATTTCCAACGAGAGCAGCGGCGTGCGCTATTTTTCGCAGGTCATCCGCGACAGCGAGGCGGGCAAGCCGCTGGTCAATGTGGTGGACCGCAGCCGCGGCTATTAAGGCTCATAGGGGCTGGTTATGCTGGATAGCGCTGTTTGAGGACGCCGTAGACGGCGCGGATGCCTTGGTCGGTGCCGCCTTGACTGCGGCCGGCGCGGGCTTCAGGGGCCCAGCCGAAGATGTCGAGATGGACCCAGGCGGCGGCATTGGTGACGAAACGGCGGAGGAACAGGGCTGCGGTGATGGAACCGGCGAAACCGCCGCTGCCGGCGTTGTTCACGTCGGCAATTTTGGAGCTCATCATTGCGTCGTAGGGCGACCAGAGCGGCATCTGCCAGAGCGGGTCGTCGCTGAGGGCACCTCGGGTCATGAGGTCGCGGGCCAATGCATCATCGGTGGAATAGAGCGGCGGTAGTTCGGGACCGAGCGCGACGCGGGCGGCGCCGGTCAGGGTTGCCATGTCGATCAGCAGGTCGGGGTACTCCTCGTCAGCCAGTGCCAGTGCGTCGGCGAGGATGAGGCGGCCTTCAGCATCGGTATTGCCGATCTCGACGGTCAGGCCTTTGCGCGACTTGAGGATATCGCCGGGGCGGAAAGATGCGCTGGCGATGGAGTTTTCAACGATCGGGATGAGTACGCGCAGGCGAACCCGCAGGCCGGCCGAGACGATGGCATGAGCTAGTCCCAGCACGTTGGCGGCGCCGCCCATATCCTTCTTCATGATCAGCATGCCGGCCGAGGTCTTGATATCGAGACCGCCGGTATCGAAGGTGACGCCCTTGCCGACCAGGGTCACCTTTGGATCGCCGACCCTGCCCCAAGTCAGGTCAATAAGACGGGGTGCCTCGGCGCTGGCGCGGCCAACGGCGTGGATCATGGGGAAATTGGCGCTTAATAATTCATCGCCGGCTGTGACTTCGATGGTCATGTTGCGGGCGGTCGCGAAGGCGCGAATTTCGGCTTCGAAGGCATCGGGGCCCAGGTCATTGGCTGGGGTGTTGATCAGGTCGCGGGCCAGTGTGGCGGCTTCGACGAGGCGGTCGACTTCTGCGGCATCAACGTTTTCGCTAGCCGCTAATTCTGGCGCCGAGCGGGTTTCGCGGTAGCGGTCGAAGCGATAGGCGCCGAGGCGGAAGCCGAGTGCTGCCAGATTGGCATCGCCATGGTTGCCTGCGAGGGCATAAGTGCCGCCAGATAGCGCGGCGCTGGCTAGGCCGGTTACAAGCGCTGGACGACCGGCGGATGCGCCAAGGCCGAATAGATAGGAGGCCAAGGTGCCATTTTCGCCGGGCAGTGCTAGCAGGCGCCCCCGTTGCCCGGTGAAGCCGTTCGCCTTGGCCCAGGCGCGGTGAGCGGGTGTCAATTCGGTGCCGGCCAGATCACCCTCTTCGACGCAGATAATTGGGATGATGGGGGACGTGGCCATGGCAAAACTCCTGCGTGATATGTGCCGTTGTAGCGACCCGGCAGAGTCGCGGCAACGCTGCTCAGCTCTACTTTAACTGGGTGTTAGGGTTAATGATTTACTTCACGGGTGACGGTGCCGCCTGGCCCGAGGAGTTGCCCGTGACGTCGCTGACCCACTTTATCAAGCCCTTGCGCAGTCTGTTGCTGGCCGGTGTGGCTGTGGTGGCAATCAGTGCCTGTGCCCTCAATCGCATGCCGTCGCCGGATTACTCCGGCATGGCCGCCGGGCAGAGCCAGCAAACGCTGGGCGAACTCACCGCACGCTACAAGAACAATCCGAAAGACAAGGGCGTCGCGATCCATTACGCGGCGGCGCTGCGGGCCGTGGGACAGAGCCAGCAGGCCGTTGCCGTGTTGGAAATCAGCATGAGCCAGTACCCTCGGGATGCTGAGGTCAATGTCGCCTATGCCAAGGCACTGACCGCCGAGGGGCGGTTCGAGCAATCGCTACAGGTGCTGGACAATGTGATCCGCCCCGAGGCACCGGACTGGAATGCACTACTGGTCAAAGGCGCGACGCTCGACCAATTGGAGCGCAACGCCGAGGCGCGGGTGCTCTACACACAGGCACTGGTGTTTGCACCCGGCGAGGCTTCGATCGAGGCCAATATGGGCCTATCTTATGCCATGACAAACGAATTGCCGGCTGCCGAGCAGCATTTGCGCCGGGCAGTCCAGATGCAGGGCGCCACCAGCCGGATCCGGCAGAACCTGGCGCTGGTGATCGGGCTGCAGGGGCGGTTCGATGAATGCCGCGCGATCTATGCGGCGGAGCTGCCGCCCGAGCAGGTCGAGAGCAACATGGCCTATGTGCGGGCGCTGCTGACCCAGCAGAACCGCTGGGACATGATCGCAAAGGGCTAGGCTGCTCTTCAGCTTCCAGCCATTGCAATATCAGAGCCGCGCAAACGGAAGTCCCGCTTGCGCGGTATTTTGTTGTGGCTCAGCCACCACCGACGGTGCTGGCGACCGGGCCGCCGAAGACCTTGATCATGGCGGGTGCCATGATGACGATGAACAGCACCGGCAGGAAGAACAGGATCAGCGGCACGGTCATCTTGGGTGGCAGTGAGGCGGCTTTCTTTTCAGCATCCATCATGCGCATTTCACGGCCTTCTTCGGCCATGACGCGCAAGGCTTGACCTACGGGGGTACCGTAGCGATCAGCCTGGATGAGCGCTGTCATCACCGATTTCACGCCATCGAGGCCGGTGCGGCGCGCCAAATTTTCATAGGCGCGGCCGCGGTCTTCGAGGAAGGACAGTTCAGCCGTGGTGAGGGTCAACTCTTCGGCAAGCTCGATGCTCTGTGAGCCAATTTCCTTGGCGACGCGCTTGAAAGCGTGCTCGACCGACATGCCGGATTCCACGCAAAGCAGCATCAAATCGAGGCAATCGGGCCAAGCACGCCTGATCGAGAACTGCCGCTTGCTGGTGGTGTTCCTGAGCAGAACCATCGGCAGATAGGCGCCGACCAGCGCTCCGCCGATAGCATAGGTGAGGTTGAGATAAAGTGGGCGGCCACCGGGCGCCAGCACCAGCAGGTAGAATGCTGCGAAGAGGAAGATACTGATGGGCGTTGCGAGGCGCGCGAACAGAAACGTGGTTAGGTGCCCCTGCCCGCGATAGCCGGCCATGGCCAGATTGTCGACGGTAGCATCGTCCTGGAACGCTTTCTTGAGGTCGAAGCGCTCGACCACATTCTTCATATAGGTCTTGGTTTCGCCGTTACGCCGGATACCCCGGCTATCGGTGGCGACGGCACCGCGCAGCCGGGCCATTTCCTCGGCGCGCATCTTCTCGCGCTCGAGAGCAACGCGCTTGATGCGGTCCTTCAACTGCGATTTGACGATGAAGCTGGTACCGAAGGTGAAAACCACCGCTGCCGCCGAAACTGCGGCAAGCACGGAGATCAGGAATTCCCGCTGGGTCAGAAGCGCGAAGATGTTCATTGCGATCTCCGATCAGTATTCGAACTGAACCATCTTGTTCATGACGAAGATGCCCAAGGACAGCATGAACACGCCGACGCCGAGCCAAATCTGGCCGAGCGGGGTGAAAAACAGTGGTGCCAGGTAGGACGGCGAAACGACGCTGACCAGAATGCCGACCACGAAGGGCAGCGAGCCGATAATGCCCGCCGACGCCTTGGCTTCGGAAGACATGGCCTTGATCTTCTGCTTCATCTTCTTGCGGTTGCGCAGCACCTTGGCAAGATTCCCCAGCGCTTCGCTGAGATTGCCACCTGACTGCTGCTGCACGGTGATGACAACGACGAAAAAGTTGACCTCGGACAGCGGTACGCGATCCAGCAAGACGCCGACGGCCTCGCTCATCGACATGCCGAAAGCCTGTTGATCGAGCACGCGACCAAATTCGGACCGTACCGGTTCCTTGGCATCCTTGGCCACGACGCGGATGGAATCGTTGAGCGGCAAGCCGGTCTTGACGCCACGCACGATGGCTTCGACGGCGTTGGGCAATTCATCGAGGAACAGGCTCTGGTATTTCTTGCGCTTGCGCTTGATCCACATGCGCGGCAGCAAATAGCCCGCGGCAAGGGCGAACACCGGCGCGAGAAAGATCGGCACCTGCAACACCACGAGAATGAACAGCACCACGACGCCGAAAATGATGCTGTTGCGGATGAAGACGCCTGGCCTGATGGTCATGCCGGCCTGGAACAGCATCTGCTGTACGGTCAGGCGCTTCTTGGCATTGAGGGAGGCTGTCTGCGACTTGAGGGCCAGCGTGACGCTCTTGCGGCGCTCGTCGCGACTACGCGCAGCATCGACTTCCAGCCGGTTGACCCGAATATCGCCCTGCAGGGCCTTGCGGCGCTTATTAGCGCGACCGCTGCTGCCGAAAGCCGAGGGAACCAGTGCAAAGCCGGCAGCACCGACGGCGACCATGGCAAGGACGATGAGCAGGATGGTGGTCATTTACGAATCCAACAACTCGTGATGCTCGGTGTTGGACTTTTCGAGCGCTTCGATCAAATTGGCTTCTTCGTTGAAGTAGCGAGCACGCTCGGCGAACTGCGGCTTGGTGATGCCGGTGGAGTGGTGCTTGCCCATCAGCATGCCGTTGCTGTCTTCGCCCATGATGTCATAGAGGAAGATATCCTGGGTCACGATCACGTCGCCTTCCATACCGAGAACCTCGGTAATGTGGGTAATGCGGCGTGAGCCGTCGCGCAGGCGAGCAGCCTGCACCACGACATCGATCGAAGAGGTGATCATCTCGCGAATGGTGCGGCTGGGCAGGCTATAGCCGCCCATGGTGATCATGGATTCAAGGCGTGACAGGGCTTCGCGCGGGCTGTTGGCGTGCAGCGTACCCATCGAGCCGTCATGGCCGGTGTTCATGGCCTGGAGCAGATCGAAGCTCTCTGGGCCACGGACTTCGCCGACGATGATGCGTTCGGGGCGCATACGCAGGCAATTTTTGATGAGATCGCGCATGGTGATCTCGCCCTCACCCTCGAGGTTAGGCGGGCGGGTTTCGAGGCGAACGACGTGGGGCTGCTGCAGCTGCAATTCAGCCGAGTCTTCGCAGGTGATGACGCGTTCGTCCTTCTCGATGAAGGCCGTAAGGCAGTTCAGCAAAGTGGTCTTGCCGGAACCGGTACCGCCCGAGATCAGCACATTGGCGCGGACGCGACCGAGGATGCGCAGCACTTCGGCGCCTTCGGGCGAGATCGAGCCATATTTGACCAGCTGCTGGAGCGTCAGCTTGTCTTTCTTGAACTTGCGGATGGTGAGTGCGGCGCCGTCGATGGCCAGCGGCGGCGCGATGACGTTGACGCGCGAACCGTCGGGAAGGCGGGCGTCGCAAATGGGGGAGCTTTCATCGACGCGGCGACCGACCTGGCTGACGATGCGCTGGCATACGTTCATCAAGTGAGCGTCGTCGCGGAAACGTACGTTGGTCAGGCGCACCTTGCCGGCGACTTCGATGTAACATTTCTGGCTGCCGTTCACCATGATGTCGGAGATGTCGTCCCGCGCTAGTAGCGGCTCAAGCGGGCCATAACCAAGCACGTCATTGCAGATGTCCTCGAGCAGGTCTTCCTGCTCGGAGATCGACATGATGATGGATTTGAGCGCGATGATTTCGGCGACGATGTCGCGGATTTCTTCGCGTGCCGCGTCCTGGTCCATGGTCGCGAGCTGGCTGAGATCTATGGAATCGATCAGCGCGTTGAAAATCGCCGACTTGGTTTGGAAGTATTCCTTGTCGCGTGCAGCATCGGCGGGGGCGCGGACATCGACGACTTCTTCAGCAGTACGAATGCGGCTGGCCATGCTGTCGTTGTCGCTAGTGCGGCGTACAGCGGCTGGTTCGGCACGCGTGGGGCTGGCAATCGGACGCGCAATTTCGCCGACTCCCGGAGTATTG
>JAQGKG010000044.1 GCA_028290245.1 Devosia sp.
GTGAAAAAGGCCGATCGCGAGTCGGCCTATTTCGAAGCCGAGCATCTCGCCGGTTTCGAGGATGGTGAGGCCCGCAAATTCTTTGGCGAACCCAGCCTGCCGGCCTTTGACGTCGATGCCTTCGACCGGCTGATCCGCCCCTGGCCGACCCGCGAAGCGCATGACCGCTTCGTCGAGGCGTTCGAGGCGATCTCCCCTTAATAACCGGCGGTTGGGTCGTGCAGATTAACCTTAGCCCAACTTGAGCTTTGCGGCCGCGAAGCGATCATGGTTACTAGTCCGTTAATAGGATTACGCCATTCGCTTCATTATGGGACGCTTTGCCATGAACCTGCCAGACCGCCACCTGCTTATGGGCATGACCCTGGGCGCTGCCTGCGCCACCGCGCTCGCAGCCATTGGTCCCGGCATGGTGATCGAGGCATTTGCCGACGAGTCCATCGTCGGCGTCGATGCGTCCAAGCTGGTGCGATACGAAAACCGCGACTATCTGGTGGATTATGACGCGTCGGTTTCAACCGATGCTCTATCGACCACTCGCGTCAAAAAGGTCGAGGCCGGCAAGGTGAGCTATGTCACCATCACCACCACGGCGACCGGGACTTATTCGTCCGACGCGATGTTTTCCAAGCACGTCCAGTACCCGGGGATAGATGTCCAGCCGGTTCATTACGGCCCCAACCATTTCTCATATTGGAGCAATGGAGGCTGGAGCGGTTTTGTCACCGGCAGCGCCAACTCGTTCATCTACCGCGCCTGGCGCAACTAGCCGAACAGCCAGCCGCGCTTGAATTTGTAGAACACATGCAGGCCCACCTGGGTAACCTTGGTCATGCGCGGCGCCCAAGCGGGACTGACATAAGTCGCGTGATAGTGGGTCGCATCAGCCACTTCGGTCAGGTAGAGCTCGCCGGCCGTGAAGCGCTGGGCAATGTCTTCGGCCTGCGCCCATGACTTGCTGTCGTTGATGACTTCGGGAATGCCATCGCAGGCAAACGAGAACTGGCAGGAATTGCGCCTGCTCTGGTTCTGGAACACCACACCACAGATGGTGTTGGGATAGCGGCGATCCTTGACCCGGTTCAGCACAACCTGAGCCACAGCCACCTGGCCACGATAGCTCTCGCCGCGCGCTTCGAAATACACAGCCGTCGCCAGGCACCAGAGTTCCTTGTCGGACACGGCAACTGCAGTGCCGGTGGCATAAGCGCCCGTCACCGGTGCCGTCGAGCGGGCGTAGGCCAGTTGTTCCGAGGCCAGGGCCGGCATCGGCGTGCCGGAGCTTGGTGCAATGCCGGCAATAGCGGCAAGCGCTGCTGCTGACGATGGATCGATAGAGGCTACCGACATGCGTGGGCCGATTTCCACATCACCGGTCGCAGGCATATCTACCGTGGCGATACGCGACTGCCCGAGCGCCATGGCATCGTCACCACGCAGCGAGGCAATGCGGATACGGGCTTCTTCGAAGTTTTTGGAGAAAGCGACCAAGTCGACAGCCGGACGCCGACGGTCGGTCTTTTCGGCGCGATTGGGGCCATTGAAACTGGCGCCGTCGAACAGGTGATTGACGGAGCCGGTAATTACCGGATCGACGCCAGAATAAGAGAGGCTTGCAGTGACGAGATCGACATCAGCCGGAAGAGAATCGGCCAGATCGCCGGTCGGCCCGAAGGCGCCATTGGTCAGCCCAGCATAGCTGAGGGCACAGAAAATCCCGACGACCAGAAACCTGGTGAAGGGATGTCGGCGAACCGCTCTGGCCGGGCGCGACTGCGCCACCGGTCGGTGGGATAAAGCCATAAACGCTACTCAACACTACGCAACAAAACTAATGATCGGCAAAAATGACGCTAAAAAGCCGACAGTCGTTATGATGTCTGATTAGGGTTAGCAGGCGGTAAACGGCCTTTGAGGCGCAGCAATGGGTTAACCATGGCACGGGGTGGCAGAATTATGATTGACGGGATTGTGACCCCGCTTAGCTGCATGCGGCGACCACGGGCGCGACTTCGGCGGCGAAGCTGTCGACACGGAACCGCACCGTCAGCGAACGCGAGTTGACCGGCGTTACCCGCACGGTCAGGTTGGTCGCGCCGTTCAATCCATCGAGAAACGTCGCCGCCTCGCTGGTGCTGCCGAGCACAATGGCGGTGTTTTCGGGATTGACCGGCAGCGTGCGGCTGCGACCCGGTTGGAGGTCATATTGCAGGGTGATGCCGGCGTCCCGCCCCAGTGCCGACATGGTGTTTCCGGCAAATGCGAAGGCCACCCGCAACACGCCGGTTTGGCAGGATACGGTCATGGTGGCGGGAGCGCGCCCGCTCGGCCGGGCTGGAATGAGTTGCTGGGACTCCAGCACAACTTCGATGGCCTCTGCATCGCCATCTGCACCAAGGAACAGTGCGTCATAGCAAGCCAGCCGCTCGCCATCGGTAGCGATGGTGGTGCATTGGGCAACGCCCGATTGTGCCAGGACGGCAGCAGGTGTCGAAACAGCCAAAATCGGCAACAGCGCCAGAACCGGCAAAAATCTCACGTCGGTATAGTCCTTCCCTCGCCGGCAGGCCCGGCAGCGTCCCCTTTGATATAGGGATCGTTGGCCCGCTATTTAAGCAGATGCCTGCGCCAGCGTCAGCCTTGCCACAGGGACACGATAGGGTGAGCAGGAGACATAGTCGACGCCGAGCCCCGCAAAGAACTTGAGCGAGGCCGGATCGCCCGCGTGCTCGCCGCAAATGCCGATTTTGAGCTTGGGATTGGCCGCCCTGCCCCGCTGGATGGCGATCTGGATCATTTCACCCACACCCTTTTCGTCGATGGTGACGAAGGGGTCGCGCTCATAGATGCCCTTGCGCTGGTAGGCCGCGAGGAAGGTCGGCGCATCATCGCGCGAGATGCCAAACGTGGTCTGGGTCAGGTCGTTGGTGCCGAACGAGAAAAAATCCACCATGTGGGCAATGTCGCCGGCCCGCAGGCAGGCGCGTGGCAGCTCGATCATGGTGCCGAAGGAGAATTTGACCCGGTCGGTGCGCAACAGGCCCGAGTTGGTGGCGATGGCATGGACCCGCTCGCGGACCCAGGCGACTTCGCTGGCGGTCGAGACGAAGGGCACCATGACTTCAACGGTAACCGGTTCATCCTGCGTCTCGCTAGCGGCACGCGCGCCGGCCATGACCGCCTGCATCTGCATCTGCAACATTTCCGGATAGGTGATGGCCAGGCGCACACCGCGATGCCCCAGCATGGGATTGATCTCGGCGATGCGGTCGAGATGCAGCCGCAAGGCGCGCACAGCCAGACCAAGCGATGCCGCGGTCTCTTCGATTTCCTCTTCGCTGCGCGGCAGGAATTCGTGCAGCGGCGGATCGAATAGCCGAACCGTGACCGGCAAGCCCTGCATGGTCGAGAACAGCGCCGAATAATCGCCGGTCTGGAAATCCACCAGGCCATTGATGGCACGGCTGCGGTCGTCTTCGTCCTCGCTCAGGATAACGCGGCGCAGCGCCACCATGCGCTCGGGCGAAAAGAACATGTGCTCGGAGCGGGCGAGGCCGATGCCCTCGGCACCAAAGCTCAACGCGGTTTTCGCCGATTCCACGGTTTCCACATTAGTGCGCACGGCAATAGTGCGGGTCGCATCGGACCAGCCGAGCAGCGTGCCAATGGCGCCGCCAATGTGCGGCTGTGCCAGCGGCAGCGTGCCGGCATAGACCGCGCCGTCGCTGCCATCAATGGTTAGCCGGTCGCCCGTGCGGAACTCGCGGTCGCCGATGCGGCAGACCATTTCAACGGTATCGACCGACAGGGTGCGCACACCGGCCACACAGGGTTTGCCGGTGATGCGGGCGATAACGCCGGCGTGGCTCGACATGCCGCCGCGCGCCGTGAGGATGCCGGTGGCGGCCTTCATGCCCTCGATATCGGCGGGGCCGGTTTCGTTGACCACGAGAATGCAGTGCTTGCCCCGCGCCCGCAGACGCGCCGCGTCCTCAGGGTTAAACACGATGATGCCACTGGCGGCGCCTGGCGACACGCCAAGGCCGATGGCCAGGGGCAAGGTGCCTTCGGTGGATTGGAGCCGCGGATGCAGCAATTGCGCCAGACGGTTGGGATCGACACGGGTCACCGCATTATGCGCCGACCAGATCTTGCGATTGACGCGATCGACCGCTGCCTCGAGATCAGCCGCGGCAGAAACCTGCGAAGGCCGCGCCGACAAAAACACCACCTGCCCGCGTTTGATCGCCACCGTGCAGCACATATGCCGGCCGGCTTTCGCGTCGACCAGCGCTACCAGCGCATCGACCGAATCGGGCAGGCGCGGCAGCGGCGCACCATCGACCGGCGCCGGGCCCATGGCGCCCGTCGCGGCATTGCGGGTGAGGAACTGCTCGATATCACCATCCGCAACAGCCTGCACCAACACGATCTGCTTGCCGCGATCCTCATCGGGTCGGGCCGTCCAGCCCTGGCCGAAACCATAGCTTTCAAAGGCGTTCTTGATGGCCTTGGCCAGCGGACGCGTCGGATCGACGGAATCTTCCGGGTTGGTCGGGGCTGCAATGCCCAGCTTAGCCGGCGCCAATCCGGCATTATGGGTCGCCGCGGAGGTGCGGACGACTAGGACCGGCAGTTTGCCTTCCTTGTCGACCAGCTTGAACAGGCAGGCGATCCAGTGGGTGCGCAAGCGCACATCCCTGTCGGCACGCTCGGACTGCAGCGCCTCCCAGGCGGCGCGGGTCAGGACTATCGTTGGAACTGTGGGAAAGCCGGCTTCACCGACGCGGAAAATCCAGCGCGCTTTGCCGCTTAACAGCTTCAATTGGCTGGCAGACAGGTTCGCCTTCCCCATTGCGGGAGCAATCGCGAACATTTCCTGCGCCAAACTCAACTGCTAAGTCCTTGCGTAATTTGAGATTGCATCATGCATGTGCGGCTTGGCCGCTGCAACAAGACTTGACTTGGCGCACCCACGAAAGCATCTGACTGATATGGAAAAGCGGCCACAACTAGACATTCTGCTCTGCGCCCCCCGCGGTTTTTGCGCTGGCGTCGATCGCGCCATCCAGATCGTCGAGCTGGCGCTCGAAAAATACGGCGCGCCGGTCTATGTGCGCCACGCCATCGTGCACAACAAATACGTGGTGGACGGTTTGCGCGACAAGGGCGCCATCTTCGTCGAAGAGCTCAGCGAAATTCCCGATACCGGCGCCCCGGTAGTGTTCTCGGCGCATGGCGTGCCCAAGTCGGTTCCGGCCGATGCGAAGAGCCGCAACATGTTCTTCCTCGATGCCACCTGCCCGCTGGTCAGCAAGGTGCAT
>JAQGKG010000067.1 GCA_028290245.1 Devosia sp.
CCACCGCTGACGGACGCATCGACGCGCAGGATACCGCCTGCCTGCGCTAGGTCACGGAAACCGGAAATATCGAGCACGTCCTCGCCAACCGCCAGCGGCACGTCCAGCCTGGCTGACAGCGCTGCAATGGCATGTACCTGAGTTGGCGAAAACGGATCTTCCACGAAGACGGCACCAAGCTTTTCGGCCAGCCGGCAGTAGGGCAAGGCCTCGTCTATGCTGGTCCAGGACCAGTGTGCGTCGATGCCAAACCGCGCGCCGGACGGCAGGGCTCCGGCCAGAGCTTCCATCACCGCCCTGTCGGCGGCAATGTCGCGGCCGTCGATCATGCACTTGATGGTTTTGAAGCCCCGGGCGGTGAGCGCAGCCGTTTCAATGGCGGCCTTGTCGGGCGTCATCCCGTAGCCGATGACCGGCATGACCGGCACGCGATCGCGCACGCCACCCAGCGCCACCCAAAGTGGCATCTGGTTGGATTGGCACCAGGCGTCCCAGAGCGCGATGTCGCAGAGGCTCGCGCCGCGCGTCATGGTGGCGCGAGGCGCCGGCGTCGGACCGAGTGCCAGCTTGCGCAGCCGGTTGCGGTCGGCGCTGGGGGCGCCCAGATAGCTCTGCGCTGAACGAGCCACCACGTCGAACAACGGCAGGCCTCGATCGTAGCCCAGCGCAAAGCCCTCGGCGCCGTCCGAGAGCACCAGTCGTAGCACAACGTAGTCGCGCTGGGCGATGGTCAACGCGCCGAGCTGCACCGGCTGGCGCAAAGGCACGCGGATGCTCATCACCTCGATTTGGCTGACCGTATTCATCAACTCGCCACACCGAGGTCGACGCTCTGCGTCAGGAAGGCATTGGCAGTCATGCCGCCATCCACCATCAGCACGTGGCCGGTGACAAAGCTTCCCGCCTCCGACGCCAGGAAGATCGCCGCGCCTTGCAACTCGTCGGGCTCGGCCCAGCGCGCCAGCGGGGTGCGGTCAATCACCTGCTGCTCGAAGGTGCCGGTGCCGAGCACCTTCTTGTTCATGTCGGTAAGAATGTACCCGGGTCCGATGGCATTGACGGTGATGCCATCGGGACCCAGCTCGGATGCCATGCCGCGCGTGATGCCGACGACGCCATGCTTGGCCGCAACATAGGAAATCACGCCCGGCCTCGAACTGATCGCCATGACGGAAGCAGTGTTGATGATGCGGCCATATTTTTGCGCGCGCATGGGTCGCGCGCATTCACGGGCAACACCGTAGAGCGAGCTCAGATTGATGGCGATGACCTTGTTCCAGTCATCCATGTCATGGGTTTCTATAGGCTTGCGGATCAGGATACCCGCATTGTTCATCAGGATATCGAGCCGGCCATTGCGGGCCACGATATCGTCCACGGCAGCGGCTACCGCTGGATTGTCGGTCACGTCGAACGGCACGGCCTCGGCACTGAGGCCTTCGCTGCGTAGGCTCTCAACGGCAGAATTGGCATTGTCGGCATTGATATCATTAATGACGACATGGGCGCCGGCCGCCGCCAACCCCTTGGCAAAGGAAAAGCCGATACCGCGGCCCGCCCCGGTCACTAGCGCGACACGCCCCTTGAGGGTGAAGAGTTCGATTCCGCTGGCCATGCTCATGCAGCCTCGATCTGGGTGATGGCCCGGGCGATGTCTTGACCCGAGATTGGCCGGAAAAACTTCTTCATGTGCGCTGCTTCAGCCGAGACCTGCGCGATGGTGTCGATATCGGAGTTGGAGCGCCCATCATGGCCGAGGTCGGCCAACTTGAGCGGCAATTGAGCCTCGCGGTAGAAGGCACGCATATCGGTCATGAATGCATCGTCGCGGTTTTCCAGCACCAGCTGTACCAATAGTCCGTAGGCCACCTGATGGCCATGCAGCGCGTGGGCGATGGAGGGAATGACGGACAGGCCTCGCGTCATGCCGTGAGACACCGACAGGCCACCGCTTTCGAAGGCGAGGCCACTCATCAGGACGCTCGCTTCAATGAGGGCTTCGAGGTGATGGTCGATTTCGCCACGGCTAATGGCCGCATAGGCGGGCACTGTATGCTCGCGGACCGTGTCGTAGCAGGCTCGCGCCAAAGCGAGGGCGGACAATGGCGACGCGGCGCCGAAGACATTCTTGCCATTGGCGTTGATACACTGTTCCACCTCGAAGCGCTTGACCAGCGCGTCGCCAACGCCGGCCGACAGCAGGGTCAGTGGCGCCTTGGCAATGATGGCCGTATCGACCAGAACCAGGTCAGGATTGGCCTTATTCTGCTCGACGGCCACCAGCTTGTGTTGGGCATCGTAGACGACAGCGATGTGGCTGGTCGGCGAGTCGTTCGACGCTACGGTCGGCACCGAAACGAAGCGCGCGCCTAGCGCACGGCTGACCAACTTGCCCGTGTCGATGGTCTTGCCGCCGCCGGCGGCGACAACGATGTCGTGGCCCGACGAGCCGACCTCCGCGACCAGCCGATCGATTTCGGCATAGGTGATTTCGCCCAGGAATTTAAGCGTCGTCAATTTAATGCCCGCAGCAGCGCAGCTGTCGACAACCGTCGGCCCGACGATGCCCAGCACCCGTTCATCTGCCAGCAAAATGGCCGAGTTTCCTATATTGGCCAGTTCGCCGCCGATAATGGACAGAACGCCCGGACCCTGGACATAACGGCGCGGCGCACCAAAAACGATCATGCTTTGTCTCTTTTCCTGGATGGTCTGGTTCACGCCGTACGGCGCTGTGCTGCGCGGTCACCCAGCACGAAGTCGATGAACGGGTCGATCTGCCCTGTGAGCATGTGCACGCCCTCGTGAATGAAAGCGCCACGCTCTGAGGCAGCGTCGAGAAGCGGCGTCATAGCTGGAGCCATCACCACTTCGGCGACGACGCTTCCGGCTGCAATCGTACGAGGAGCAACGGGCAGCGCGTCGCTTGGATTCATGCCCAACGCGGTGCCATTGATGATCAGGTCAAAGCCCGAGGCGTCTGCCGGGCCGACGCGCACGGCATGGCCCGGATAGCGCTCGAGCAGCCGATCAACTAGCCGCTGCGCCCGTTCGGGCGTGCGGTTGGCAATGGAAAGTTCGCCGACCCCCGCCCCTAGAAGCGCATCAGCAATAGCGATCGACACGCCGCCGGCGCCGATCAGCAATGCCTTGCGGCCCCGGGGGTCATGTCCAGCATGCATCAGCCCGCCGACGAAGCCTTCCCCGTCCAGTATCCGCCCGACCAGCGCGCCATCGGGATCTTTGCGAACCACATTGGCCACGCCGAGTTCGGAAGCCGGGCCCTCGAGCCGATCGCAAAGCGCTGCAACGGCCTCCTTGTGTGGAATGGTGACGATCATGCCGGGCACACTTTCGCTGAGCCGCAGGGCATCGAGCACTTGAGCGAGATTTTCCGGCTGAACCTGCCAGGGCACGAGAACCGCATCGACGCCGCGCTCGATGCAACGCGCGTTGAACAACTGGGGCGTGCGGAGGTGGGCCGACGGATATGCAAGGTGCACGAATACATGCGTCCTTCCGTTGATGTCCATTCCTGCTTCCCGTGCCGCTGTGATGCATTGTCATCACGCATGATGCATGATATTTTATGTACGTCAACTCGTCAACTCGTCATCCCGTACGACAGGAAGGATTCGCGATCATGCCCGGTCAAATGAAGGCACTCGTCCTGCAGGAACCGCATCGTCTGAGCATCGAGCAAAGGGCTATTCCCGACGTTGGTCCAGGCGAAGTTCGGGTCCGCGTCCATCGTGGTGGAATCTGCGGTTCTGACATGCACTATTTTCACCACGGTGGCTTCGGCGTCGTGCGGATGAAGGCGCCGATGGTGCTCGGACACGAGCTGGCCGGCGTCGTCGAAAGGATCGGCGATGGGGTCACGGGTGTGGCGGCGGGAGACCGGGTCGCCGTCAATCCAAGTCTCGCTTGCGGCCACTGCGACTATTGCCAAGCCAAGATGCCACGCCAGTGCAGCGACATGAAGTTCATGGGCAGCGCAATGCGCAGCCCCCATATCGATGGCGGCTTCCGCGAGTTCGTGGTGGTGACCGAAGCGCAAGCCGTCAGGATCGGCGACCTGGTCGGCCTTGACGAAGCGGCCGTTTGCGAGCCGCTGGCGGTATGCCTCCATGCCGTTTCGCAAGCGCCAGACCTCACCGGCAAGCGCGTGTTGGTCACGGGCTTTGGCCCAATCGGCGCCTTGACGTTTCTCGCGGCCCAACAGACCGGCGCTGCCTCGGTAAGCGCGACTGACGTGGCAGCTGGACCGCTGCGTCTGGCCAAGGAACTGGGCGCCGAAAACGTGTTCGATGTCACCCAGCCAGATGCGTTGGCGGCCGAAACGGCTGACCGGGGCCGGTTCGATGTGGTGTTCGAGTGTTCTGGGCATCCCAGTGCGGTAAAGACGGCGCTAGCGGTAACAAGGCCGGGCGGGACCATCGTCCAGGTGGGCATCCTGCCCGACGAGATGACCATGCCATTGAACCCGATGGTCACCAAGGAAATCACCTATCGCGGCACCTTCCGCTTCGACCGCGAATTCAACCTCGCCGCCGAGATGATCGCGAACCGGACGATCGACGTTCGCCCGATCATCTCGAGGGCCTTTCCCTTCACCGAAGCCGAAGCAGCGTTCGCCTTCGCTCAGGACCGACAGCGGGCCATAAAGGTCATGCTGGAATTCGCCTGATCCATCGCATGCTGGAATCGCCTGATCCATTGAGAGAAATCCCTGTGACCAAGACCCTACGCGACCGCCTATCAGACCCATCCCTGTTGACCGACCAGGCCTTTCTGGCCGGCGTCTGGTCCGGGGCGGATTCAGGCAAGACCCTGGCCGTCAGCAATCCATCCACCGGCGAGAGTCTGGCCGATGTCCCCGACATGGGTCGTGCGGAAACCGCTCGCGCGATCGATGCCGCCCATGAAGCGCAAAAATCCTGGGCCAGGCTCACCGGCGCCGCGCGCGGCAAGATCCTGCGCAAATGGTTCGAGCTTATGATGGCCAACCAGGACGATCTGGCGGCCATCCTCACTGCCGAAATGGGCAAGCCTTTCGCTGAGGCCCGAGGCGAGGTTGCCTATGGCGCGGCCTACGTCGAATGGTTCGCCGAAGAGGCGCGGCGCATCTATGGCGACGTCATCCCAGGGCACGCCGAAGACAAGCGGATCATGGTGATCAAGCAGCCCGTAGGGGTGGTTGGCGCCATCACGCCATGGAATTTCCCCATCGCCATGATCACCCGCAAGGCGGCTCCCGCCCTTGCGGTTGGTTGCACCTTCATCTCCAAGCCCGCCAAGCAGACGCCACTATCAGCATTGGCGCTGGCGGTGCTCGCCGAGCGCGCTGGCATGCCCAACGGCGTGTTCAGCGTCATTACGTCGAACTCGAGCTCGGCCATCGGCGTCGAGTTCTGCGAGAACGAGAAGGTGCGCAAGCTCAGCTTCACCGGCTCCACCGAGGTCGGCCGCATTTTGATGCGCCAGTGCGCAGACCAGATCAAGAAGGTCAGCCTTGAGCTTGGCGGGAACGCGCCGTTCATCGTCTTCGATGACGCGGACCTCGATGCAGCGGTGGAAGGCGCGATCCAGTCCAAGTTCCGCAATGCCGGGCAGACCTGCGTCTGCACCAATCGTATCTACGTCCAGGCCGGCGTACACGATGCCTTCGCTGAAAAACTCAGCGCGGCGGTCGGACGGTTGGTAGTGGGCGATGGCTTTGCCGAGGACACCACCATCGGCCCCCTGATCGACACCGCCGCCACCGATAAGGTCGCCGAACATATCGCTGACGCGCTGAGCAAGGGCGCGACACTTCTCCGGGGCGGCCATGGGATGCCCGGCACAAGCTTCTTCGAGCCGACAGTGCTGACCGGCGTGACGCAGGACATGGCCGTCGCGACCGAGGAGACCTTCGGACCCCTGGCACCGCTGTTTCGCTTCGACAGCGTTGACGAGGTGATCGCCATGGCCAATGACACGATTTTTGGGCTAGCCGCATATTTTTATGCACGCGACCTGTCCAAGATCTTCAAGGTCGCCGAGGCACTTGAATATGGTATCGTGGGCGTTAACACCGGGCTCGTCTCTACTGAGGTCGCCCCTTTTGGCGGGGTCAAGCAATCGGGCACGGGTCGTGAAGGATCCAAGTACGGCACCGATGACTACCTTGAGCTCAAATACATCTGCCTCGGCGGCATGAACTGACGCTCACGGCCGCTAACAAAGAAAGCCGCCGCACCCTTC
>JAQGKG010000122.1 GCA_028290245.1 Devosia sp.
GACGCGCCGCGCCGAGCGCATCACTGCCGAACTGGCAACCGTGGAAAGCGACACCAGCCCCGAGGCCCTGCGTTATCTCAATCGCTTGTCGGACTTGCTGTTCGTGTTGTCGCGCGTCGCCAACAACAATGGCGCGAAGGACGTGCTCTGGGTCCCCGGCAATAATGGCGATTTGAAAAAAGGCGGCTAGAGCATCGTGCGGAAAAGTGGGAACCTGTTTTCTGCATAACGATGCGTCAACAAAGATCTAGAGCCGGCGATTTAATCAAACCGCATAAGGCTCTAGGCCGCACGGTCGGGCGCCGGATCGATCAAGGGCCCGGCCGCCGCCGAACCAACCTCATTAGCCGGCCTCAACAGCGTTTCACCGGACAGCACCACCCGGTTGCGGCCGTTGCGCTTGGCAGCATAGAGCGCCACATCGGCCTGCACGAACATCTCATTGCTGGGCGTCGCGCCGGGAGCGACCGAGACGCCAAAGCTGGCCGTAATCTTGATCGTGTGGCCTTCCCAGTGAATATCCAGTCCCTCAATGGCGCTGCGCAGCCGCTCTGCAACTTCCAGCGCTTTCGCCGTCCCGGTGTTGGGCAGCAGCACCGCCAGTTCTTCTCCGCCGAGCCGAGACAGCAAGTCGCGATTGCGTATATTAGCGCGCAGGATCATCGAAACCTGCTGCAGCACATAGTCACCCGCGGAATGGCCATGAGTGTCGTTGACCAGCTTGAAATGGTCGAGATCGAGGATCAGCAGCGCCGATTCCTTGCTTTCGAGCCGCAGGCCGGCAATGCCACGCTCAAAGGCGCGCCGATTCGGTAGGGCCGTCAGCGCATCGGTCAGCGCCCGGGTCTTCCAGGACTGCTCCCGCTCGATCTGATTGAGCTCGCGGTCGACGAACAGACCCAGCAGCACGGATGCGAACACCGAGGCTGCCACCATATAGGGCGCAATAATGCCGATTAGCGCCCCGACGGTCGAGTAGCCCATGACGATGCCGGTGAAGAGATAGCAGGAGACGACTAGGCCCAGCACCACAAGATGATGCGCCTTGATCGGCGTCTTTGGCCTGAGGAAATAGCGCCAGCCCAGACCCAGCAAGGCAGCAACGGCAATGCCTGTAGCGCCGGGCACAGCCCCAAGCCCGCCCAACCACAACCGGTAGCTTCCGCTGATTGCCACCGCCACCAAAGCGGCAGGCCAGCCACCGAATGCTGCGGCAAAGGCCACGATCAGCGCCCGTGAGTCCACGATGAGGCCATCGCCGATCCGCGCTGGTGCCATCATGGAGATGATACCACCGCAGCCAAAGATCAGGCCCTGCACCAGGGATCGCACGGAGCGCGGCCAATATTGGCGCTCGACTTGACCAAAACAGATCGCCAGCAGCGCCAGCAAGCTGATGCCGTGGATCAGGGCGATAACAAGTTCCTGGACAAGCATATGGTTCATGCGCCCTCTGGCAGCTAAGCTTCTATCTACCCTTAAAAAGTGAGGGACCGATGAAGCTGCTACCCTTGTGGGCCGCTCTCCTTGCCGCACCGTTAATGCGCCGTTTCAAGCAACAAGTTTCATCAAATTGACATGCTGGGCCAAGGCTTTGTTCACACCTTGCTCCTAGTTTAAGAGCGGGCTGTCAGCACAGGAGGTCCGTGATGAATAGCGACCTTACGATGCAAGTGGTGGCGATGAACTCGAGCAAGCTGCAAACCAGCATGCAGATTGCCGTGTTCAAGAAGTCCCACGAAATGCAGACCGATCTGCTGGAAACGTTGATGCAGACGGCGCTGTCGGCCCCACCGCCCGGTCAGGGCGCAAAAGTCGATAAGCTCGCCTGACCATCAGGAGGATGCGCGATGAGCAATGCTCTCGGAATCAGCCCAAGCGTCATGATCAACCGCATGGTCGATCAATCAGGAACATCCCAGAACGCGTCGCTGCTCAAGGTCGCCGAAATGCGCCTTAAGCTGATGAACGCCGTGGATGACGAACAGTATGAGGCGGCTCAGCTCAGCCCGACCGGCGAAGCCGACGCAGTCGCCCTCAGCTCCGGCGCTGTTGTCGACAGGCTGATCTAGGCGCCGAGCGCCAGCAGCGCCGCGATCACCCGTTCGCCATCCGGCGTGTTCCATTCCGCCGGCCCCTGCAGCACCGCCAGCTCGCAGCCATTCTTGTCCAGCACCAGCGTCGCCGGCAATCCAATCGCCACCGCCTGCTGCTTCAGCCGTTCGAAGGCTGCGAATGTATTATCGGCATACAGCGGCAGGTTAGCGAACTTGTTGTCGTCGAGAAACGCCTGCGCCTTCTCCAGCCCGTTGGCACCGATATCGAGATTGATCGGCAGCACCATGAAGGCATCGGAATTGTATTTGGTCGCCAGCGCATCGAGCGCCGGCATTTCTTCCCGGCACGGCACGCACCAGCTGGCCCAGAAATTCACCAGTAGCGCCTTGCCCTTGAAGTCGGCGATTGTCAGGTCTTTGCCGGCAGCGTCCTTGAACGCCAGTGTCGCATAGCCGCGCCCTTCGCCAGTGCCATTCAGCGCCGCTAGCTCACCCATCGCGGCGTCGCCGATCGCTGCGGCGGCTGCATCCTGCACCGGGCATTCCTTTGCCTGCCCGGCATTGCCGAGCATGACCCACGCCGCTATAGCTAGCGCCAATCCAGCCAAGCCCGCGATGATCCACAGCCGAACCCGGCTTGATGCTCGGGGGCGAGGCGCCTGCATATCGGTCATGAACTAGTCTCCGGGGTATTCGATGAGCAACAAGATGTGGGGTGGACGGTTTGCCACCGGCCCCGACGCCATCATGGAAGAAATCAACGCATCGATCGGTTTCGATCAGCGTCTGTTCCGCCAGGATATTGCCGGATCGATCGCCCATGCAACAATGCTCGCGGAAACGGGCATTCTGACGCAGGAAGACCGCGACAGCATCGTAGCGGGTCTAACCGAGGTACTGGCCGAAATCGAGGGCGGCAGTTTCACGTTCTCGCGGGCGCTCGAAGACATACACATGAATGTCGAATCACGCCTGCGCGAAAAGATCGGCGACGCGGCCGGGCGCCTCCACACCGCCCGCTCGCGCAACGACCAGGTCGCAACCGACTTCAAGCTCTACGTCCGCGACACCATCGATACGCTGGTGGTCCAGGTCCATACGCTGCAACTCGCGCTGGTCACCAAGGCCGAGGACGAAGCCGAGACCATCATGCCCGGTTTTACCCATCTGCAGAGCGCCCAGCCGGTGACCTTTGGCCACCATCTGCTGGCCTATGTCGAAATGCTCGCCCGCGACGCCGGCCGCCTGCTCGACGCCCGCAAGCGCCTCAACGAAAGTCCATTGGGATCGGCCGCACTCGCCGGCACGCCCTATCCGATCGATCGGCAGATGACCGCCGAAAAGCTCGGCTTTGACCGCCCCACCGCCAATTCGCTGGATGCTGTTTCCGATCGCGACTTCATCATCGAAACCCTGGCCGCAGCTTCCATCTGCGCCATGCACCTGTCGCGCTTCGCCGAGGAAATGGTGATCTGGTCCTCGGCCCAGTTCGGCTTCGTACGCCTCAGCGACAAGTTCACCACCGGCAGCTCGATCATGCCGCAGAAGCGTAATCCCGATGCCGCTGAGCTGGTTCGCGCCAAGATCGGCCGCATCCTCGGCGCGCTGACTTCACTGATCGTGGTGATGAAAGGCCTGCCGCTGGCCTATTCCAAGGACATGCAGGAAGACAAGGAAGTCGCCTTCGACGCGCTGGATTCGCTGTCGCTGTCGCTGGCAGCCATGACCGGCATGGTCGGCGACATGGTGCCGAACCGCGAGCGCATGCGTATCTCGGCCGCCGCCGGCTTCTCCACCGCCACCGATATCGCCGACTGGCTGGTGCGCGAGCTCAATATTCCTTTCCGCGACGCCCACCATATTACTGGGCAGGTTGTGGCACTGGCCGAGCAGAAGAACTGTGGCCTCGAAGGGCTCACAATAGAAGACTTTAAATCAGTCGATGAGCGCATCGATAGCCGCGTCCACAAGGTTCTGACCGTCGAAGCCTCGGTCGCTGCCCGCAAGTCCTATGGCGGCACCGCGCCGGCCAACGTCCTGCAGCAGGCCGCCCGTTGGAAGACCCAACTCACTGGCCAGGCTCACGAGCCAAAGCCCCTCGCCAAGAAAAAGCATGGCGGCCATGGCGACGGCGGGGTTGAATGAACTAGGCGAATAAGTCACCGTTCTGTTTGGCGCCATGCGCCACCTTCTCCCCTAGCGGGAGAAGGAGATAACGGAGCGTATTTTGGCTAAACAATCCCGACAGATGCGGCTCACCGAGCGTCATGTCGGCTATGTGCGTGCTGACGACCCCTCCGACGAGATGCCGCCCCCTCCCCCCGGGATGGTCGCGGCAACGCCGGATGATTATGCCCACGCCATCGACACCCTGCTCGGACCAGACCGCGGCCACGACGAGGTCTGGATCTTTGCCTACGGCTCGCTGATCTGGAAACCGGCCTGCGATTTCGTCGAAATGCGCACCGGCTTGGTCCGTGGCTGGCATCGCGCCTTTTGTCTCGGCTGGAACAATCGCTTCCGTGGCTCTGATGCGAACCCGGGCCTAATGCTGGCCCTCGATCGCGGCGGCGCCTGCAATGGCGTGCTGTATCGCCTCCCCACCGGCCAGATTGACGACAACATGACCAAGCTGCTGGAACGCGAAATGGGCTGGCTGCCCTCGCCGTTCCCGCCGCGCTGGGTTAACGTCAAATCCGGCGACCGCGTCATCCGCGCCATTACCTTCTGCATCGACCGCAATTCCGGCCGCTATGTCTCGGGCCTTTCGATCAATCAGATCGCCGACATGCTGGCAACCGCAGTCGGCTCGCGCGGCTCGATGGCCGAATACCTGTTCGCCACCGTGCGGCACCTCGAAGACATGGGCATCCACGACCCCCATTTGTGGCAGTTGCAGTCGCTGGTCGCCGATCGGATCGAAGCCGCCTATGAGCCCGATCGCTAACTCTTGCTTCCGTTTCCACGGCGCTTGCACTAGAGCCTAGGGCACTTCCGACGGAGCCCTGCCTTGGTCCACCATTTCACCCACCGCGACGACACCCTCTATGCCGAGGACGTCAATCTCAATGACCTCGCCGCCAAGGTGGGCACGCCCTTTTACGTCTATTCCAGCGCCACCCTGCGCCGGCATGTGCGGGTAGTGAAGGCAGCTTTTGAGGGCATCCCGACGCTGCTGGCCTACGCCATGAAGGCCAATTCCAACCAGGCCGTGCTCAAGTTGATGGCGTCGGAAGGCGCTGGCGCCGACGTGGTCTCGCTTGGCGAGCTGGAACGTGCCCTGGCCGCCGGCATCAAGCCCGAGATGATCGTGTTTTCTGGCGTCGCCAAGACCATCGCTGAAATGCGCCGTGGGCTGCAGGCCGGCATCAAGTGCTTCAATGTCGAGAGCGAGCCCGAGCTCGAACGGCTGTCCATGGTCGCCTCGGACATGGGCATGACAGCCAAGGTATCGGTCCGCATCAACCCAGACGTCGATGCCCGCACCCATGCCAAGATTTCCACCGGCAAGGCCGAGAACAAGTTCGGCATTCCCTTTGCCCGCGCCCGCGACGTCTATCGCCGTATCGCTGAGCTACCCAATGTAGAAGCCGTCGGCGTCGATATGCACATCGGCAGCCAGCTCACCGATCTCGAACCCTTCAGCACCGCCTTCGGCCTGATGGCCGAACTGGTGACCGCGCTGAAGGCCGATGGCCGCGACATTCGTCACGTCGATGTCGGCGGCGGCCTGGGCATTCCCTACAATGTCGATGAAACCGCGCCGCCGCTGCCCAGCGCCTATGCCGCCGTGGTGCGCGACAAGATAGGCCAGCTTGGCTGCACCCTGATCATCGAACCCGGTCGCCTGCTGGTCGGCAATGCCGGCATTCTCGTCACCAAGGTCGAGTATGTGAAGGAAGGCAGCACCAATTTCGTCATCGTCGACGCGGCGATGAACGACCTGATCCGCCCGACGCTCTACGAAGCCCATCACGACGTGGTGCCGGTCAACCACTCCAACCTGGCGCCGATTACCGCCGATATCGTCGGCCCGGTCTGCGAAACCGGCGATTACCTCGCCAAGGCCCGCACCATGCCCGGCGTCAAGGAAGGCGACCTGCTCGCGGTGATGAGTGCCGGTGCCTATGGCGCGGTCATGGCCTCGACCTACAATTCCCGCGCCCTGATTCCCGAAGTGCTGGTCGACGGCGACCGCTTCCACGTCATCCGCCCCCGCAAGTCGATCGACGAACTGATCGCGCTAGATAGCGTACCCGACTGGCTATAGGCCTATTCTTCCCGCGCCCGCCGTCCGAGCGACAGCACTTCGACGGGCTTGCCCTCGAGTGCATCATCCACCTTCTGCAGCAGGTCGGCGAGGGTGAACGGCTTGGTAATGACGTCATAGATCAGCGCATCGAGCCCATGCGCCCGTTCGCGCTGGTCGGCAAAGCCGGTCATCAGCACGATGACGACGTCGGGATATTTCGCCGCCACATGCAGCGCCAGCCCGATGCCGTCCATGATCGGCATCTTGATGTCGCTCAGCAGCAGGTCGAAGCGCCCGTTTTCGGCGTCGGCGGTCTCGGCCGCCAGCCCGCCGTCTTCTTCGGCAACGACTTCGTGCCCCTTCATCGTCAAGGCGCTCACCACGAAGGCGCGCACTGATGGATCGTCTTCGGCAACCAGAATGCGGGCCATCAATGATGCTCCGGGGCATTAGTGTGTTCGGTAACGGCGGGAGGCGCCGTATGTTCATTTGTTTCGGCAGGCGCTGCGGGCTCGCCCGGAACGGCATGTCCGGTTGGCGGCGCGGCCGCTTCGTGCCCGCCTGAGCCATCCGCAGTGACTAGCGGTATGCCCTGGCCGCCGGCAAAACTCAGCCGCACGCTGGCCGCATCGCCCGGCGGCATGGTCAGTTGCGTATCGAATGTCGCCCGCTCGCCTGCCATCAGGTCGCGCACCGCCGGGGTGACGCTCCATTCGTAGATGCCCTGGCCATGGCTATCGAGTAGCGTCACCACCACGGCGGGTACACTGACCGGCGCCGACATCATCCCGACAATCTGTGCCGAAACCGCCAGCACTTCCTTGCCGTCGCGCAGCGATTGCAGCGTGCTGACATTGGAGAACTCGAGGCCCACGACGTTGACGCCGAGCCCCACCGCTGCATAGACGCCGGCCATGGCGGGGAACCTCTCCACCACCATTACGCGGCCGAAATAACCCATGGCGATAATGCCAACCAGCATCAATGTGCCGCCAATGCGGACCGTGCGCCGCAGCTTGGCCAGCGGCAATTCGGCGACCATGGCACTCTGCCGGCGCCGGAAATCCTTCTGCCGCTTGCGCAGCACGGCCGTTTCGACCTTGCTGGCCACTGCGGCCCTGTGCTGGGCTTCCTCGGCGGCTTTTTCCATCGCCGTGAAGCGCGCCGCTTCCTCTTTCACCGACCGCTCTTCAGCCGCCATGGCGTCGTCGAGGCCATCTTCGGTAATCGCTTCCGAGGCTTTTTTCTGCTCTGGCGTTGACGGATCTTCCTTGTCCAGCGCGCGCTGTTGCCAGGCCTGCTGGCATTGTGCGCACTGCACTTTACGACCAGCCGATCCGATGGCCTCGTAGGTCACCTGGTACTTGGTCTGGCAGTGCGGACAGGTGATGATCATCGGGCCAGACGGATTGGGACGCAGTTACAGAAGGCCGACTCTATCCACCGGGGGTTAAAACTCCTCAAACCCCCATCGTCCTCACTGCACGACCCCGACAATCCACCACATTTGTGCCGCTTTGATCCCGCCCATGACCGCACCATGCGCGTGCTGCCGCTAGGGCTGTTATGATGCGCGTAACACCTGATTCGCCCCTAAGCGGACCTTTCCGGGAGCCTGCCCTCTTGATCGAATTTTCCAATGTCGGGTTGCGCTATGGCAATGGTCCGGAAATTCTGCGGGACCTGACCTTTTCGGTCGAACCGGGTTCCTTCCATTTCCTCACTGGACCGTCCGGCGCTGGCAAGACCAGCCTGCTGCGCCTGCTGCTGCTGTCGCTCAAGCCGAGCCGTGGCAAAGTGACGATGTTCGACGAGGATGTCAGCGATCTCACCCATGATCGCCTGCTGCAGATGCGTCGCCACA
>JAQGKG010000164.1 GCA_028290245.1 Devosia sp.
TCCGAGATCGAGACCATTATGGGCGTCAACGCTAATCAGGCTGTCGGCTTCTAATACCATCTTAGCTGTGAGCTCTCAGGCGCGTCAGAAATGGCGCGCCTTTCGCTTTTGTGGTCGGATGACGAGCGCCGCGTTGGCCCTGCGAGAACTTCCGGTTGGACCAAAATTTTTGTGATCAGTCGGCGCGCCAAGCATATTTCGCGCCAACCCTGCGATCTGCCAAAATATTTCTAGCGTAATTACTTGCAGTATTACTTGAAGGGAGACTTTGGGCTGACTCTCTTGTCTGAATCGAAGACTCTAGCCGAATGAATCAAGATTCAAGAAATTCGGCGACTTGTTGCGATGACTCAGAGTCAAAGCAAGAATATTTTGCCGGAAATTCAAGGATATAAATGCGTGGCGGAAATAAGGCGTAGTAAGGCGGCCTTAATCAACTTCCGTTACGGATTGTAATGCATCGGATGGGAATACGATGTGCGAAGTCGAAGTAGTAAACAGCGTCTGAACGAGCCTTTGCGGTCTGGCAACAGACTGTCTTCGGGCCGCGTTCTAATCCATCCATCGGTAGCGTAACATTATGTACTGCGTATTGTGCTTTTGGGCTCGGTCATAGCCATGACCAGAGATAGCACCCATGTTGTCGAAATTACCGGCGATGCCGGCTTGCGGGCGGCCCAGGATCTAGCCGTTACACTGCGACAGGCCATCGCCACGCAAGATGAAGTCGCCATCGCGACGGACGCCATCACCAGCGCCGATATCACCACCATTCAACTTCTTCTGGCCGCCAGCAAAATGGCGAAGGCATCGGGCAAGTCATTGCGCCTCACCGCGCCGCCTAAGGGCGTGCTGCGCGAGTTGCTGACGCAGACCGGGTTCCTCGATGCCGAGGGCCGGGCACTGACACCAGACGGCGATCTCTGGACCCCATCACCATCACAAGCCAAGGGCAAGGCAGCATGAGCAAGACCATCCTCACCATCGATGATTCAGCCTCCATCCGTCAGATGGTTTCGATGACGCTGACCAGCGCCGGGCTTGACGTCATCGAGGCCATCAACGGCTCCGACGGCTACGACAAGGCGATCTCCAACACAATTCATGCGGTGATCACCGATCTGAACATGCCGGTGATGAACGGCATCGAGTTTGTCCGGAAGTATCGCCAGCATCCATCGAGCAAGGGCATTCCGATCATCCTGCTGACCACCGAGTCCGACGACGAACTCAAACGTCAGGCCAAAGAGGCCGGCGCTACCGGATGGATCGTCAAGCCGTTCAAGCAGGACCAGTTGCTGTCGGTGATCAAGAAGGTCACGGGAGCATGAGCTTCCCAGATCCAACCGAGACATTCCGCCAAGAAGCCCGCGAACTGCTTGAACAGCTTGAACTGGGTCTGCTTGACCTGGAACAGAATCCGGCAAACGACGACCTGATCAATTCCACCTTCCGCGCCCTCCATACCATCAAGGGTTCCGGCGCGATGTTCGGCTTCACCGCAGTTGCCGCCTTCGTGCATGAGTTCGAGACCGCCTTCGATCAGGTGCGTAAAGGCCAGTCTCCGGCAACTCCCGCGCTGATCGCCGTGGCGCTCGATGCCAAAGACCATATTCATAAGCTGATCGAAGAGCCCGATGAGCCCCACGACGGTGGCGAGGCGATCCTTGAAGCACTTCGTGTCGTCATTGCTGGCGGTGCTGGCGTCGAACTTCTGCTCGACGAGGTTCCGGCGCCGGCTGCGCCTGTTGCCCAAGTAGCTCCGGCTGCCGCAGGAGAGAGTCCCTGGCGCATCCGCTTCCGTCTGCCGGGTGACTCGCTGGTCTACGGCACCAATCCGCTGCTGCTGATCGAGGAAGTTCGCGCGCTGGGTCCATGCACTGTCGTGGCACTCACCGACACCATTCCCTCGCTCGATGTGATCGACCCGGAGGTCCCTTATGTCGGTTGGCAGATCGACATGGTGGCTGAGGATCCACGCGAAGCCATCGACGATGTCTTCCTCTTCCTCAAGGATGGCATGGAGTTATCGGTCGAGCCACTGGCGGAAGCGGTGGTCGTACCAGCATCCGAGCCTGTCGCCGAAGTCGTTGCGGCAGTGGAACTACCCGCTGCAGTAGTCGTGGCCAAGGCCGCGCCGGAACCAGTTGCGAAAACCAAGGTCGCCAAGGTTGCTGATAAGGAGCCTGCGCCAGTGGCGTCCTCCTCGATGCGCGTCGATGCTGAACGTCTCGACGAGCTGATGGATCGCGTTGGTGAACTGGTGATCGCCCAGGCCCGCCTGACCCAGATCGCCAATATGAGCAGCGACGGCAACCTCAAGACCATCGCCGAGGAGTTGGAACGCCTGAGCTCGGGTCTGCGCGACACCACAATGGGTATCCGCATGGTGCCGATCGGCACGCTGTTCGGTCGTTTCCGCCGCCTGATCCACGATCTGTCGCGCGATCTAGGCAAGGAAATCGAGTTTGTCACCACTGGTGAAGACACCGAGCTCGACAAGACCATGATCGAGCGCCTTGCCGATCCGCTAGTCCACTTGATCCGCAACTCGGTGGACCATGGCCTTGAAAGTGCTGACAAGCGCCTTGCTGCCGGCAAGGACGCCAAGGGCACGGTTCGTCTCTCCGCCGTCTATGCGGGTGCCGAAGTAATGATTTCGGTGACCGATGATGGCGCCGGACTCAATGCCGCACGCATCCGCGCCAAGGCTGAAGAGAACGGCATTATCACCGCCGAGCAGAAGCTCACCGAGCAGGAACTCAACCACCTGATCTTCGCGCCGGGCTTCTCGACCGCCAAGGAAGTCACCTCGCTGTCAGGGCGTGGCGTCGGCATGGATGTGGTCAAGCGGACCATCGACAGCCTGCGTGGCAGTATCGATGTCTTGACCAAGCCGGGGCGGGGCTCGACAATGACTCTGCGCCTGCCGCTGACGCTGGCCATCATCGACGGCATGCTCGTGCGGGTCGGCAACGGCCGCTACACCATACCCTTGGCGGCGGTGGAGGAATGCGTCGAACTGCCCGATGGCGTCGAGGCCAATGCGCGTGGCCGCAACTTCCTCGACATTCGCGGCAGCCTCGTCCCCTTCCTGCGGATGCGCGAGGTGTTCGGCACCAAGGCGCCGATCGAGCCACACCAGAAAGTGGTCATCGTCTCGTCCGGCGAAGGTCGTGTTGGTCTCGTGGTCGATCAGATCATCGGCAACAACCAGACGGTCATCAAGCAACTGAGCAAGCTGCATTCGGGCATCAAGTCCTTCTCGGGCGCCACCATTCTTGGTGATGGCACTGTGGCGCTGATCCTCGACACAGCCCATCTCGTGGCCTTCGGCCAAACCTATGTCGATCAGGGGAGAGCCGCATGAGCAGTGCACCACAGGCACCGATGAAGGCGCTCACGCTGCGATTGCAGGACGAGTTGTTCGCCGTCGAAGCAGGCAGCGTCCGCGAAATCCTCGATCTGGTCCCGATCACCGAAGTGCCCAATGCCCCCGAGTTCGTTGCTGGCTTGATCAACGTGCGTGGCCGCGTCGTGCCCCTGGCCGATCTCCGCGTCATGTTCGGCATGGATCGGCCGGAGCCGAACCAGGACACCCGCATCGTCGTCATGGAAATCGACATCGACGGCGAGCCCACCATTGCCGGCATTTTGGCCGACAAAGTCCACGACGTCACAGACATCGAAGCGGCCTCCATCGAGGACGCTCCCAAGGTCGGCATGCGCTGGCGCCCCGAATTCATCAAGGGCATCGGCAAGCGCAATGGCGGCTTCATCATCATCCCCAACCTAGGGCGAATTTTCGAAACACAGGGCGCCAGAACGGCGTCCCCAGCAGCATCAGAAGAGAGGTCTGCATCGTGAGACTGACTATCAAGACCAAACTGGCCGCGGTGTTCACCGTCGTCGTCGCGCTATCTGGCGTCAGCATGTTCCTGGCGATCCAGAGCCTAGGCAAGCTCAATGAATCGCTCGGCGACATCGTCGACGTTCGCGCTGCCAATACCATCACCATGGGCGAGATGCAGACTTCGCTCGAAAGCGTCGGTTCGCGCCTCCGTGCGATGATCCTCACCGAGGATCCCGTCGTGATGGAAGACTATGTCGGCAAGATCAACTCTGACATCGCGGAAGTTTCCGCTTCTGCTGCAAAGCTGAGCGAAAACCTGAACGATCCGGAAGTACGCGAGCAGTTCGCTCAGTTCCAGGCGAAGTTCTCCACCTACCAGGCCATGGTGCCCCAGGTGATGGAACTGACCCAGCAAAACAGCGACGTCACTGCGCTTGCCATCTCTCGCTCCGAAGGCAGCGATGCCCTGGGCGGCGTCGAAGAAGCCATGACCGCGCTTGAAGCGGCACTGAGTTCCCGCGCAATGGCGGGCGAGCCGGGCGCCTTTGCCGCCTACCAGGCAACGGCCAACGCCTACATGACCATGACCGACATCTTCCGCCAGCAGCGCAATATTCTGCTCGCATCGGGCGATCCGGAACTGCAGGAAAAGTGGCACGCTGACTATCAGGCTGGCCTTGTGAGCATTGAAGAAGCGATGCCAGCACTTCAGCGCACCATCCCGGGCTCCGATATAGGCCTCTATAACGCCGTCAAGACCGCCTATGCCGGTCTGGTTACCGCTATGGACAATGCCGTCGATGTTGCCGTCACCAAGTCCGACTACAACGCCGGTGTGCTCGCCGACGAGGCTGCCAATGTGCGCCGCGACGCAGATGGTGTGCTGAATCTGATGATCGAGCGCAACAAGACGTTGCTGCAGGACGCTGACGTAGAAGCCGACGCGCTGTACAACTCGTCGTTGACGATGCTGATCGCCCTGCTAGCCGGCTCGGTGATCATCGCTGCCGTTGCTGCAACCTGGATCGTGATGTCGATCTCCAAGGCCCTGTCCAGCGCCGTTCGCCTCGCCAATGAAGTTGCAGATGGTAATCTCAGCGCCACGGCCTCGGTCAAGGGTGATGACGAAATCAAGGACCTGATCGACGCACTCAACGGCATGACCCGCAAGCTGCGTGAAGTAGTGAGCGAAGTTACCGCCGCGACACGTAACGTTGCTGCCGGTAGCCAGGAAATGTCGGCAACTGCCGAACAGCTGAGCCAGGGTGCGACCGAACAGGCCTCATCGACCGAAGAGGCCTCGGCCTCGATGGAAGAAATGGCTTCGACGATCAAGCAGTCGGCAGACAACGCCAGCCAGACCGAGAAGATCGCCCGCCAGTCTGCGGCAGATGCGATTGCTTCCGGGGAAGCGGTCAACAACGCTGTCGCCGCCATGCAGACCATCGCCGAAAAGATCATGGTGGTGCAGGAAATCGCCCGTCAGACCGACCTGCTCGCCCTTAACGCTGCGGTGGAAGCCGCTCGTGCCGGCGAACATGGCCGCGGCTTTGCCGTGGTTGCCTCCGAAGTGCGCAAGCTCGCCGAACGCAGCCAGGCTGCCGCCGCCGAAATCTCGACGCTTTCGGGCACCACGGTCAAGGCTGCCCAGTCCGCCGGCGACATGCTGGCCAAGCTGGTCCCCGACATCCAGCGCACGGCTGAACTGGTGGAAGAGATTTCCGCCGGCAGCCGTGAGCAGAATGCCGGTGCCGCCCAGATCAACACGGCCATCCAGCAGCTCGACAAGGTAACCCAGCAGAACACTTCGGCCGCCGAAGAAATGTCGGCGACCTCCGAGGAACTGGCCAGCCAGGCCGAACAGCTGCAGTCCGCCATCAGCTACTTCCGCATCGACGGTCGTGCCGAACAGGCCTCTGCCGCACCGGTTCAGGCCAAAGCAAAGTCCAAGGGCAAGGCACCTGCCAGCCGCGATCTGCGTGAAGCCATCATGGCCAGCGCACCCCATGTAGCGATCCGCAAGCCGGCCAAGTCGAACGGTGGCGGCTTCGACCTCGACATGGACGACGGTCACGATGAACTCGACGGCGACTTCACGCGGCGCAGCGCTGCCTGATTAAACATCTAAAACGCCGTCGGCATCACGCTGGCGGCGTCGGACTCCCACGTCCACAATCCTCCAGGGATACCTTAAATGACCTCCGCCAGCGTCCGTCGCTCGAAATTCAGCAGCATCTCCGCTAAAATCCTGATCGTGCAATTGCTCTCGGCCTTTTCGATCGCGCTCATCGTCGGCGGCATGGGCTACTACGGCATGAGCCAGATGGCTGCTCAGATGAACTCGATCTATGACGATCGGGTTGTTCCGCTACAGCAGCTCAAAACCGTCTCCGACGTATTCTTCGCCGATATCGTCGGCACTGCCCAAAAGGTCGCTAACGGTACTATGAGCTGGTCTGACGGCGGCACCACGCTTGAAAACGGCCGTGGCACTGTCGAAAGCAGCTGGAATGCCTATTTATCGACCGAGATGACTGACGAGGAATTGGTCCTGGTCGAAAAGGTCAAGACTGCGCTGGTCGGTGCAGATGCCGCTCTAGGAAAGCTGCAAGGGCTGGTTGAAGCGCAAAATATGATGGGCCTGCAGCAATTCGTGGACACCGACCTCTACGCGGCCACCGACCCGGTTGATGCCAGCGTCGATGCTCTAAGCTCGTATCAACTTGTTGCCGCCGAGTCGCTGCGTACCGATGGTCGGTCCCTATTCAACTTCTTGACTTTGATGATAGTTGGCGCCGCCGTACTGGTCACCGTGATCGCTATCGTCGTGGTGCTAGTCGTTACTTCGGCCATCAAACGCAACCTCTCGGCTGCCATCGCCCTGGCTAACGCTGTTGCCATCGGCGACGTGAATGCCACAGCGACTGTGACGTCCAATGATGAAGTCAAGGATCTCGTCGACGCGCTCAACACGATGACGCAGAACCTGCGCACCACCGCAGGCGTTGCCGACCAGATCGCGAATGGTGACCTTACAGTGCAAGCCGTCGCACTATCCGACAAGGATACGCTGGGTCTGGCGTTAGTCCGCATGCTCGATAAGCTGCGCGAAGTCATTGGTGACGCGCGGCAGGCCGCCAACAACGTCGCAGCCGGAAGCCAAGAAATGTCGGCAACTGCCGAACAGCTTAGCCAGGGTGCGACCGAGCAGGCTTCGTCGACTGAAGAGGCTTCCGCTTCGATGGAAGAAATGGCTGCTACCATCAAGCAGTCGGCCGAAAATGCTACCCAGACCGAAAAGATCGCCCGCCAGTCTGCGGCCGACGCCATCTCTTCGGGCGAAGCCGTGAACAACGCTGTCGCCGCCATGCAGACCATCGCCGAAAAGATTATGGTCGTGCAGGAAATCGCCCGCCAGACCGACCTGCTCGCCCTTAACGCCGCGGTGGAAGCCGCTCGTGCCGGCGAACATGGCCGCGGTTTTGCGGTCGTGGCATCCGAAGTGCGCAAGCTCGCCGAACGCAGCCAGGCTGCAGCCGCCGAGATCTCGATGCTCTCCGGCACCACGGTAAAGGCTGCCCAGTCCGCTGGCGCAATGCTCAGCAAACTGGTCCCTGACATCCAGCGCACGGCTGAACTGGTGGAAGAAATCTCCGCCGGCAGCCGCGAGCAGAATGCCGGTGCAGCCCAGATCAACACCGCGATCCAGCAACTCGACAAGGTCACACAGCAGAACACGTCCGCAGCTGAACAGATGTCGGCGACGTCCGAGGAACTGGCCAGCCAGGCCGAGCAGCTGCAGAACGCAATCAGCTACTTCCGCATCGATGCACGTCAGCAGCCAAAGGTCGTCGCACTGGCTCAGGCCAAGTCCCGGCCAACCCGTGGCGGTCTACGTGATGCGATCATGGCCGGCGCGCCGCAGATGAGTGAATCCAAGCACGTTGGTCGGTCTAGCAATGGCGGCGGCTTCGACCTCGACCTTGATGACGGCCACGACGCTCTCGACGGCGAATTCAGCCGCCGCGGCGCGGCTTAAGGAGCAAACCATGGCTGAACGAGCCCAATACGTTACCCTGGGTGTAGCGGACGAACTGTTCGCGGTACCCGTCGAAAAGGTGCAGGAAATCCTGGACATGCGGCCTATCGCTCGGCTGCCCCAGGCGCCTGACAACCTGCTTGGCATGATCGATGTTCGGGGGCAGGGCATTCCGGTGGTCGATCTGCGTCTGACGCTCGGCCTGCCATCGGCGCCTGATAACGAGAACACCCGCATCATCGTCCTGACCCTTGCGGGCCAGGATGGCGACCTGCGGCTCGGTCTGCGCGCCGACCGGGTATTCGAGGTAACCATCCTCGACGAGGACGACCTCGATCCGCCACCAGCGGTCGGTGGTGCCTGGTCAGGCCACTGCATTGCCGGCCTCGGCCGTCGCAATGGCCGCTTCGTGACGGTGCTCGATCTTGAGCGCCTGCTCGGCGAAGTCGAAACCATCACCCAGGCTGCCTGAACCCAATCGGCACGCGATCCCAACGATCGCGTGCCGCCCATCGGCCGGAGAGCGTCCCTTGCCCCCTATGTCCAATTCTGCGTTTGCCCGCATCGAAAATACCGACGACGACCATCTTTCGGCGCGCGATTTCAAGCGCATTGCCGACATGATCGGCGAAGAAGTCGGCATCAAGCTGCCCCCCGGTAAGCGCCTGATGATCGAAGGCCGCCTGCGCAAGCGTGTCCGCGCGCTCGGCCTGCCGAGCCTTGATGCCTATAGCGCCTATCTGTTCCAGCCCGATGGAATGCGCGCCGAGCGGCCGCACCTGATCAACGCGGTCACTACCAACAAGACCGACTTTTTCCGCGAGCCTGAGCATTTCGACCTGCTCGAACAAAAGCTCGTCCCCGACCTGATCGCACTGCGGCGTGGCGAACGGCAGCCGGTGCTCAAGATATGGAGCGCCGCCAGCTCGACCGGCGCCGAGGCTTTCACGCTGGCCATGGTGCTGGCCGACCTGATGGCGCAGCGCAATGATTTCCGCTTCGCCATCCTTGGCACCGACATTTCGACGACGGTGCTGGAGCAGGGCGAACGCGCCGTCTATGCCACCGAACTGCTGGCCCCCGTGCCACCGGCCAAGGCGCAGCGCTATCTGATGCATGCCCGCAAGCCAGGTGCTCGCGCCGAAGTGCGCATCGTGCCCGAATTGCGCCGCCTGGTGCGGTTTGCGCGGCTCAACCTGATGGACAAGACCTATCCCTTCGACCGGGATGTTGACGTCATCTTTCTGCGCAATGTGTTGATCTATTTCGACAAGGCCGACCAGGAAAAGGTCATCCTGCGCCTCGTCGAGCATCTGCGCCCCGGCGGTTATCTTATTCTTGGGCATTCGGAGTCCATGATCGGGACTGCCGTGACCATGCGTCAGGTCGCGCCCGCAGTATTCCAGAAGGCCTGAAAGTTCTCCAATGCCAGGCACCAGCCGCAAAATCCGCGTCCTGATCGTCGACGACAGCGCTTCAGTTCGCATGACGCTGAGCGAGATCATCGCCAGCGATCCCGACCTCGAAGTCATGGCCACGGCCGCCGACCCCTATGTCGCGGTCGAGCGCATCCGTCAGGAAGTGCCCGACGTGATGTTTCTCGATATCGAGATGCCGCGCATGGACGGGCTGACTTTCCTGCGCAAGATCATGAGCCAGCGGCCCATTCCAGTGGTGATCTGTTCGAGCCTTGCCGAAGCGGGTTCGGATTCGCTGATGCAGGCGCTCGAAGCCGGTGCCGTCGATGTGGTGGCCAAGCCGCGCGTCGATACCACGGCGTTTTTGCAAGAATCGCGCATGCGCATCTGCAACGCGGCCAAGGCTGCTGCCCATGCCAAGTTCCGCGGCGTGAAGAAGGCGCCGCCACCACCGATCAACGTCGAGGCCAAGCTGACCGCCGACGCGATCCTGCCGCCATTTTCGGAGGCGCGCGCCGCGTCGGTAAAGGCAAAGCTGCCCGAAACCGACCCGATCATCTGCATCGGCGCCTCGACCGGTGGCACCGAGGCTCTGCGGGATGTACTCGAAAAGCTTCCGGCCAATAGCCCAGCTATCGTCATCGTGCAGCACATGCCGGAAAAGTTCACCAATGCCTTCGCCCGGCGTCTCAACACGCTGTGCGCCATCGAGGTCAAGGAAGCCGAAGACGGCGACGTGCTGCGGCCGGGCCTGGCGCTGATCGCCCCCGGCAACCAGCACATGGTGATCCATCGCGCCGGCAGCCGCTACACCGTCAATATCGTCGAAGGCCCACACGTCTCGCGCCATCGGCCATCGGTGGACGTGATGTTCCGCTCCGCCTCGCAGGTCGCTGGACGCAATGCCATGGGCATCATCCTGACCGGCATGGGCGACGACGGTGCGCGCGGGCTGCTCGAAATGCGTCAAGCCGGCAGCCACACGATTGCACAGGACGAAGATAGCTGCGTGGTGTTTGGCATGCCCAAGGAAGCCATTCAACGCGGCGCCGCCGTCAAGATCGTGCCGCTCAACCGGGTGGCACAAGAGATCGAAACCTACGCGCGCCTCGCGCCTCGCACGGGACAAACTTCATGACCGCTCTGGCCGTTTCCCTTCCCGCTGCCAATAGTAACGAAGCCAGCATTCGCGCCCTTGGCGTTGCGCTAGCCGAGCCGCGCGAGCAGATCGAGACCACTTTCCTTGCAGTCGGCGGGCGCCTGTCCGAAGGCGCAGGTATGCTCAACAAGGTCACCAAGGTCTTCGAAGCCTTGCCCGCCGAATTGCAGAGCCCTGAGCTGCTCGAAGCCTCCACCCGCCTAGCCGATGTCGGCGCGCAGGCTCGCACCATTGCGGAAATGTTCGCCACCGAGCAGGCCGATCTTGGCCGCCTGGTAGAAGTGGTCGCGGCTGCCTCGCACCCGATTTCCGAGCTGCGCCGCACCGTCAAGATGATGGGCATTGTCTCGATCAATGCCCGCGTCGTGGCCGCCAGCGTCGTCGGTGATGGCGAAGACTTCGACGTCTTTACCACCGATATAGCCAAGCTTTCCGAAACGGCCACCTCGACCATCCAGGCTTTCACCTCGGCCTACCGCCGTCTAACCGACGAGGTCGGCCAGGCGGCCCGCCAACGTGGTCAGTTCGAAAATGCCCATGCGGATACGCTGGTAGAACTGGCTAAAGGCATGGACGAAGCCTTGGCCGATCTGGCCCGCCAACGTGCTGTATCGGTCGACAGCACAGCCGAAACCGGCCGTGTTTCGCGCCAAATTGTCGGTCGGATTGCCAGTGCCGTCATGGCCCTGCAGGTCGGCGACGCGACGCGCCAGCGCATCGAGCATGTCGAAAGCGGCATCGAAAGCCTGAGCGCCCAGATCGAAGCCGGGCTGATGACCGCCGACGATGCGGTCATGGCACGCGCAGCCATGGGTGGCCTCCAGGTCGCACAATTGTCCTCCGCAGCCGATGCATTCGAGAGTGACGTTGCCGATGCTGGGGACGCCCTGCGCGACCTGGCCGCGGATGCCAGCGCCATCATGAGCCAAAGCCGCGCCGTCTACGGCAAGGGCGACGCCAAAACCTCGTCGCTGGCAACCCTGAGCGACGCCGTGCGCCATGCAGCCCTCGTGCTGCGCGATTGCGAAGCCGAACGCGGCAAGCTGGAAGTCGTCGCCACCGCCGTGCTTGGCACGGTCGGCGTGCTGCTCAGCCACGTCGAGGCGGTGCAGGAAATCGAGGCCAACATGCGCCTCGTCAGCCTCAACGCCGCCGTCAAATGCGCCCAGCTTGGGCCACGCGGCGCTGCGCTCAACGTCATTGCCCGCCAGCTCCGCGAATTGACCGGCGAAACCGTCGCTGCCGCCGAAGCTGCCATGACCGGGCTGCACAAGGCCGCCGGTCTTGCTCAATCGTTTGGCGCCGCTGCCAATGGCGACACCGCTGGTCGGGTCGGCCAACTAGAGCAGGAAGCCAGTGCCTCGCTGGTCTTACTGCAGCGCGTTGACAAGTCGCTAGCCGAGGCCCTGGGCACGCTCAATCGCGATGGCCCGAGCGTCATCAACCTGCTGGGTGCCGCGGCGCAAACCTTTGGCGGCCTCACCGACATTGCCGAAACCATGCGCGACCTGCAGTTCCAGCTCGCCGAGGAATGCCCGGAGCACAACTCCGCCAAGCCGACCGGCGAAGTCGCAAACCTGCTGGCGGCGCATCGCAAGCGCTACACCATGGACGCCGAACGTCGCATCCACGAGAAGATGTTCGGCGCCGACCTGTCGGCCCCGGTGGTCATGGAAGCAGCCGAAGAGGCCGATGCCGACGACATCTTCTTCTAGCCCGTATAGGGCTTGAAGTGCTTGGACAGCTTTAGGGTCTGCGCCTGGTAATTTGAACCGAGCGCTGAGCCGTATAGCCGGTCGGGCGCCTCGGCTAGCCGCTCATAGATCAGCCGGCCGATGGTTTGCCCGTGCCCGAGCAGGAACGGCACTTCGCGGCTGCGTACTTCGAGCACCGCGCGGCTGCCTGTTCCACCGGCTGGTGAGTGGCCAAAGCCGGGATCGAAGAAGCCGGCATAATGCACGCGGAATTCGCCGACCAGCGGATCGAACGGCACCATTTCGGCGGCATGGGTTGGCGGCACATGCACCGCCTCGTCACTGACCAGGATGTAAAATTCATCGGGGTCGAGGATCAGCTCCTCGCGGCCGCGCTTGAACAGCGGATCCCAGAAGTCCAGCACCTCGAGCGCCGCCTTCTTGTCGACGTCCACCACGGCGCTGTGGCGGCGCGAGCGAAATCCGATTAGCCCGTTTCGGTCGTCGCCCTTGAGGTCGATCGACAGCGCCACGCCTTCCCCGACCGGCACGTCGTTTTTGAACACCAGCGTGTCACTCGAATGCAGCGCCTGATGCTCGGCAACGGTCAGCCGGTTGTCGCCAGAGCGGAACCGCATCTGGCTCAGGCGTGAACCCGTGCGCACGAGGATCGGGAAAGTGCGCGGGCTGACTTCGAGATACAGTGGGCCCTTGTAGCCATAGGGCATCTGATCGAACCCGCGCGCGCGATCGCCAATGACGCGGGTAAACACATCCAGCCGCCCGGTCGAGCTCTTGGGATTGGCCGATGCGCTGACCGCGTCCGGCAGGTCGAGGCTTTCCTGCAACGGCACGAGATAGACGCAACCGCGCTCCAGCACCGCGCCATGCTTGAGATCGATTTCATGCAGCTTGAGCGCTTGGATGCGTTCGGCAACCGAATGGCTCGGCCCCGGCAGGAAGCTCGAGCGCACGCGGAAGGCCACGTCGCCGAGGCGCAGGTCGAGGCTGGCCGGCTGTACCTGGTCTGCATCGAATGGCCGTCCGGCGGTGATGGAGCCCTGCTTGTGGAGCATCTCGATCAGCCGTGCCGGGAACACGCCCTGAGGCCAGCTCTGTTGCTTGTCCATGCTGTCGCGTTCCCCGGCTGTCGCTGCTTTTCCCTAGCGGCAATTGACGCCTGCTGGCAATTGGCCTTACATCGAAGTCCAGTGGTGATTTGGCCGGTCGCTTGCAGCCACTCTAAACAAATTGCTAAAGACCGTTATGGAACCGGCCGCCACACGCGTGCCGGTTTTTTGTTTGAAGGCGTTGCCCATGTCCCGCGATAACAACCCTCTCCTCGATCCCACCAAGCTCGGCGCCGCGACCCAAATGGTGCATGGCGGCGGCAAGCGCTCGCCATTCAACGAGACCAGTGAGGCGATTTTCCTCAATTCGGGCTATTCATACCCAAGCTCGGAACATGCCGAGGAGCTGTTCCTGGGCAAGATACCGGGCGCTCACAATTATTCCCGTTTTGCCAATCCGACCGTCGACATGTTCCAGGAGCGTATGGCGCTGATCGAAGGCGCCGAAGCCGGTCGGGCTTTCGCATCGGGAATGGCCGCTGTGACCAATGCAATCATGAGCCAGGTGCGCGCCGGCGATCACATCGTCGCTGCCAAGGCACTGTTCGGCGGCTGCCGCTATGTGGTGGAAGACTACGCGCCGCGCTTCGGCGTGGAATCGACGCTGGTCGATGGCCGCGATCCCGCGAATTTCGCCCGCGCCATGCGCCCCAATACCAAGGTCGTGTTCATCGAAACGCCGACCAATCCGACGCTGGAACTGGTCGACATTGCCGCCGTCGCCGCGATCGCCCATGCCCATGGTGCCAAGCTGATCGTCGACAACGTGTTCTCGACGGCGCTGTATCAGAAGCCGCTGCAGCTCGGCGCCGATCTGGTGACCTATTCGGCCACCAAGCATATCGACGGGCAGGGCAGGGTGCTCGGCGGCATCGTGCTCGGCTCAAAGGCGCTGATCGAGGGCGAGGTGCACACTTTCCTGCGCCAGACCGGCGCGACGCTGAGCGCCTTCAACGCCTGGGTGCTGCTCAAGGGGCTTGAGACCTACGAGTTGCGCATCCGCCAGATGACCGATAGTGCCGAGAAAGTCACCGAAGCTTTGGCAGGTCACCCCAAGGTCAGTCGCGTCATCTATCCGCACCATCCAAGCCATCCACAATATGAGCTGGCCAAGCGCCAGATGACGCGCGGCTCGACGCTGCTGGCGATCGAACTGAAGGGCGGCCAGGAAGCGGCTTTCACCCTGTCGGACAGCTTGGCGGTGATCCTCATTTCCAACAATCTGGGCGATGCGAAGTCGCTGATCACCCACCCGCGCACGACTACGCATGCACGCCTGACCGAAGAAGTGCGTCTGGAAACGGGCGTCACGCCGGGCTTGTTGCGGCTGTCGGTTGGGCTGGAGTCGAGCGACGATCTAATTGCAGACCTAATGTATGGGCTGGATCAGGTATAGTGCCGAAATGGATACTTTGCTCGTGACGCACCCCCACCCAGCCTCCCCCGTCGAGGGGGAGGTGCCGTTCCGTGGCCGTGGCACTATCCAGTCAAATCAGCAGGGTCGTACCTCCCCCCCGACGGGGGAGGCTAGGTGGGGGTGGCGGTTGGGCGCAATGCTGCTGCTTGCGGCGCTGTCCGTGCCCGCCTTCGCCCAGACGTTGCCTTATCACTCCGACCCTAGCGCCCGCGAAGTGCTGCCCAGCGCCAATGCTGTCCCAGCGATCCGCTTCCTGACCACGGCAGATTTCCCGCCCTTCAACTTCCGCGATAGCAGCGGCGAGTTGATCGGCTTTAATGTCGATCTCGCCAAGCGGATCTGCGCCGAAGTCAATGTGGCCTGCACCATCCAGGCGTGGCCGTGGGAACAGGCCACCAATGCCCTCAGCGATAGTCAGGGAGATGCGCTGATCGCCGGGCTAGCCATGTCGGACGAGACCGGGGCGAACTTTGATTTTTCCTCGACCTACCTGGCCTTGCCCGGCCGCTTCGTCACCCGCGCGCCTGATATCAGCGTTTTCGACGCCACAAATCTCAGGGGCAAGTCAGTCGCCGTGCGCGCCGGCAGCACGCATGAGGCGTTCCTCAAGCGCTACCTGCCGGAAGCCACTATCGTGCTCTTCGACAGCGAGATCGAAGGATTAGTCGCCATGCGCGACGGCAACGCCGACAGCTTCTTCGGCGACGCCATGCGGGCGTCGTTCTGGCTCAACGAAAATCTCGATTGCTGCGGCTTTGCCGGCGAGCCCTACTTCCGGCCGCAGCTGTTCGGCGAAGGCCTTGCCGTCGCGGTTCCCGCCGGCAAGGACGCCATCCGTCACGCTATTGACTGGGCGCTGGTGCGGCTTAAGGACAACGGCGCGCTGGCCGAGCTTTATCTTCGCTGGTTCCCGGTCGGGTTTTACTAGGCCGCGGGCACACGCCGGTGCCGCGCCCGCGCTGCAGTTTCGATGGCAGCGGTGGTCAAGCGATCGAGGTCCAGCTTGTCACGCAGCAGTTCCAAAAAGCGTAGCTCTTCCTGCTCGAGATGCAGATCGACCGAGGTGATCTCGACCGCCACCGCATAAGCAGTGTCCTGCAACTTCTTGGGCAAGGCCGCGATGGCGTCGTCCATCACCTGGTCCAATCCGCCTGCACCATTGAGCTTGTCGGCACAGCTATTGGCCACAGCCGCAAAGCGATTGCCATCGAAGCCCTCGAACACCGGCAGGCGGCCGATCAGCGCCTGAATCCGCACCAGTTCCTTTTCCGTCATGCTGCTGTCGGACGAGGCGGCGAGGATCATCAGGTGGATCAGGGCATCATGGGCGGTATTGGGCATCAGGCGTTCCTGTTCTATCTTTGCTCCGATAGCTAGGCGAGCCATGCGGCCTTGGCAAGGCAGCGCAAAAAGTTGACGCGACGCTTAGGGGATGTAACACACCCATTCTCCCGTTCCCGAAAGGCTTGAGCCCTTGTCGCCTGCACCTTTGCCCGTTCTCGACCCAGCTTTTTTCGACGCTGCCCAGACTGCCCGCGCCTGGCCGTTTGAGGAAGCGCGCAAACTGGTCAAGCGGCTGGAAAAGTCCGGCAAGCAGGAAGCGCTGTTCGAGACTGGCTATGGTCCGTCCGGCCTGCCGCACATCGGCACTTTCGGCGAAGTGGCCCGCACCACCATGGTGCGCACGGCCTTCCGCCTGCTGACTCGCGACGCGATTCCGACACGGCTGATCTGTTTTTCCGACGATCTCGACGGCATGCGCAAGATTCCGGAAAATGTGCCCTCCAAGGAGGCGATGGAGCCGCATCTGCAGAAGCCGCTGACCTCGGTGCCGGATCCCTGGACCAACGAATATCCGAGCTTTGGCGACCACAACAATGCCATGCTGCGTCGTTTCCTCGACACCTTCGGCTTCGACTACGAATTCATCAGCGCAACCGATTACTACAAGTCGGGCAAGTTCGACGCGGTGCTGATGCGCGCCGCCGAGCGCTATGACGACATCATGAAGGTGATGCTCCCTTCGCTGGGCGCCGAGCGTCAGGCGACCTATTCGCCGTTCCTGCCGATTTCACCGATTTCCGGCCGCGTGCTCTACGTGCCGATGAAGGAAGTGAACGCCAAGGACGGCACGATCACCTTTGCCGACGAAGATGGCCGCGACACCACCGTTCCGGTCACCGGCGGTCATGTGAAGATGCAGTGGAAGCCCGATTTCGGCATGCGCTGGGCAGCGCTGGGCGTCGATTTCGAAATGTTTGGCAAGGACCACCAGACCAACGCGCCGATCTACGACAAAATTTGCGAAATCCTCGGTGGCAAGGCGCCCGAGCACTACGTCTATGAGCTGTTCCTCGACAGCGAGGGCCAGAAGATTTCCAAGTCCAAGGGCAATGGCCTGACCATCGACGAATGGCTGACCTATGCCGGCAACGAGAGCCTGGGGCTCTACATGTTCCAGAAGCCGCGCACCGCCAAGCGGCTGCATTTCGACGTCATCCCGCGCGCGGTGGATGAATATTACAGCTTTGTTGCGGCCTACGACCGCCAGACCATCGCCGAGCGGGTCGAGAATCCGGTGTTCCATGTGCATTTCAGCAATGTGCCGAAGGTCGACATGCCGGTCACTTTCGCTCTGCTGTTAAATCTGGCCACAGCCTCGAACCCGGAAACCCCTGAAGTGATGTGGGGCTATATTTCGGCTTATGTGCCGGGTGTATCACCGCAGACCCATCCGCATCTGGATGCCTTGGTAAACTATGCCATCCGCTACTTCCGCGACTTTGTGCAAAAGACCTATCGCGCGCCCGACGACGTCGAGCGCGCTGCGCTCGATGCGCTTTCTACGTCCTTTGCCACACTACCGGCTGATGCCAGCAACGAAACGATCCAGAACACGGCGCTCGACGTTGCGCGCACTATCGAACGATATCAGGACCATACCAAGAAGAGCCCTACCGGCGGTCCGGGCGTATCCGGCGAGTTCTTCCAGATGCTGTATCAGGTGTTGATCGGGCAAGAGCGCGGTCCACGCTTCGGCTCATTTGCCGCGCTATATGGTGTCGACAATACTCGCGAGCTGATCGCCAGGGCGCTTGCCGGCAAGTTCCTGAACTAAGCGCAATGGAGGCAGCATGCACGGCGGTTCTTGCGCCTGTGAAGCGGTGGTTTTCAAAGTGACCGGTGGCCTTCCTGCCGCATCGGCCTGCCACTGCTCTAAATGCCGTAAGCATACCGGCCATTTCGAGGCCGGTGTGGACGTCGCCAAGTCTAACGTCAGCATCACAGGTGAAGGCTCGATCACCTGGTACTATTCTTCGGAAAAGGTGCGCCGCGGCTTTTGCAGGATATGCGGGACGCCATTGTTCTTTGACCCGCCAGAGGCGGATTGGATCGGTATTAACCTCGGTGCTTTCGACAAGCCGACGGGTACCAAGCTGGCCTTGCACATTTTCGTAGCAGACAAGGGTGACTACTACGACATTGCCGACGGCCTGCCGCAGTACAACACGGTGCCGGTAGCAGAGTAAAGCGGCCGACGATGGCCCCGACGCCGATCCGATCCGGCAGGCTTACTGGCTCGCCCAGATGATCCGCGCCACCCATTCGACATCGGCTAGATCGAGGATGCGCGGCGCAAACGCTGGGTTGATCGAGTGCAGTTCGATCTGCTTGCCGGTTTGGCGATGCAGGATCTTGGCCATGACCTCGCCGTCGTTGGTCTTGACCACGACGCGGTCGCCGCGGCGCACCTGCTCGGTGGGTGAAACCACGATGCGGTCGCCTTCGCGATACAGTGGCTCCATGGAGTCGCCCTGCACTTCGAGGGCATATATGCCGCCTTCACCGGGCGCGGGCAGGGCGATCTCGTCCCAGCCTTGACCGGCGGGAAAGCCGGCGCTGTCGAAGAAACCACCGGTACCGGCCTGTGCGAGACCCAGCAGTGGCACGCTGCGACTGGGTTGGTTGTCGTTGAACTGTAGATAAGCACCCGTGCCTGCAATGAACACATCAAAGCTCTCGCTGGTGGCTTCGAGGACCTTGGCAATGCTTTCAGTGGATGGCCAGCGCTCTCGTCCGTCCTTGCTGACGCGCTTGGACACGTTGAAAGCGGTCGCGTCGAGCCCGGCCAGCTTGGCAAGCGCCGACACCGATAGACCATGCCGGCGCGCAAGTGCGTCGATCCCTTCCCAAACAGCGCGGTGTGACAGCATGGCAGAACCCGAAGGAGGAAATGTATCTTATGTGCGGAATTAAGTCCTATTCCTAAACTTGTATCTTCGGCTTGTAAAGCCCCGTGTCGCGCTTGCAGGCGCTTCCCGCCCCTATTAGGTTCGCGCGCATGAGCACCCCAGAATTCGTCTACAAAATTGCCACCGAAGCCGTTTACGCGCTGGCCCGAAGTGTTTCCCATTTCGCGGGCATGCCTATCGATGCCGCTGACGGATATTTGCATTTCTCGACCGCAGAACAGTTGGGCGAAACGCTGCGGCTACACTTCGCGGGTCAGGACGACGTGGTCCTCCTAGCAATACGCACTGCCGATCTGGGTGATGAACTTGTCTGGGAGCCATCCCGCGGTGGCGCGCTGTTTCCTCATCTTTACGGCGGCTCGCTTCCGACCAGTTCCATCGCCTGGGAGGCGCCGCTCAACGTTGCGGCCGATGGATCGTGCACGTTGCCCGAGGCCGTCCGATGATCTTTTCTGCCCTGTCGCCGCTGCTGCGCATTCCGGCGCTCTCAGGCCTGACGCGCGAAGCCCTGCTCAACATGGATGCGGAAACCGCGCATGGCGCGACCATCACGGCGCTGCGTCTTGGCCTTGCGCCTGAGCAGAGCCATGCTGACCGCGCTGAACTGCGCACCACGCTTTGTGGCCTCAACCTGACCAACCCAATCGGCATGGGGGCCGGCTTCGACAAAAATGCCGAAGTGCCGCGCCCGCTGGCGTTGATGGGCTTCGGCATGGTGGAAATCGGCACAGTCACGCCGCGTCCGCAGGCTGGCAATCCCAAGCCGCGGCTGTTCCGTATTGGCGCTGCCGAAGGCGTCATCAATCGCATGGGTTTCAATAACGAGGGCCACGACGCGGCCTTTGCGCGCCTCAAGGGCCAGCGCATTCCCGCGGCGCTGGGCGTCAATATCGGTGCCAATAAGGACAGCGAGGATTTCGTCTTCGACTACGTGCTGGGCGTACAACGCTTCGCCGACCTAGCCGATTACCTGACGATCAACGTTTCCTCACCCAATACGCCCGGTCTGCGCAACCTGCAGGCCGACGAGGCGCTGCGCCGCCTGCTCGGCGAAGTGCTCGCTGCCCGGGCCAAGGCCAAGACTCGCATCCCGGTCTTCCTCAAGATCGCGCCCGACCTAGACGAAGCCGCGCTGGACGCCATTGCGGCGGTCGTGCTGGCCACCGACCTCGATGGCCTGATCGTCTCCAACACCACCATCACTCGCGATACGGTGGCAGGTCTCGACAATGCCGCGGAAACCGGTGGCCTGTCCGGTAAACCGCTGTTCGATCTGTCGACCCGGCGCCTTGCTCAGATGCGCCAGCGCGTCGGCGCGCTGCCCATCATTGGTGTCGGTGGCGTTCACTCGCCGCAGTCGGCTCTGGCAAAAATCCAGGCCGGCGCCAACGCCATCCAACTCTATTCGGCAATGGTGTTTGGTGGGCTAGATATGCTCGACCGGCTCAAGCGAGGGCTCGTCGCTGCGATCCGCGCCGAGGGCAAGACCAATATTTCCGATCTGGTCGGCACCCAGGTAGACGACTGGGCCGCAGGCAGGGCGCGGTTGAACTAGGCCTTCTCGGCACCCGTCGAAAACAGCGCTTCAAACTGCCCATCTTCGATCCGCGCCGCCGCGATCACCGCCTGCGTCCGGCTATCCACGTCCAGCTTCTGCAGGATGGCCGAAACGTGCGCCTTCACCGTGGCTTCGGAAATCGTCAACTCATAGGCGATCTGCTTGTTCATCAGCCCGTCGCTGAGCATCATCAATACGCGCACCTGTTGCGGCGTCAGTGTCGACAACCGGCGCATCAACGCAGTGTGGCCGTCATCCGCGCCAAGCATGGTCCCCTCGGGTACGAACACCTCGCCCGACAGCACAGTCTCGATGGCTCGGCGAATTTCGGTCGGACCGACGGATTTGTGAAGATAGCCCGCCGCACCCAGTTCGAACGCCCGGCGCACCACCGTATTGTCTTCCACGGCCGAGATGATCATCACCGGAATATCGGGATATTGCGCCCGCAACAGCAGCAGCCCCGAGAAGCCGCGCACCCCCGGCATATTGAGGTCGAGCAACACCAGGTCGCAATCGCGATCCGCGTCGAGCGCAGCGCTTAAACCATTGAGATCGCCCGCCTCTTCCACCGTTACGGTGGCGTCGCCGCCCGACAGGGTCTGGCGCAGGGCAGCGCGGAACAGCGGATGATCGTCGACGATAATGATGCGGCGGCGAGTCATGGTGCGGCAAGCTCCTCTTGGCCTAGTCTATGAGCAATCCGCCCTCTGGAGTCGACCACTTCTTTCGTCCACCAAGCCGTCTGGCGGCTGCAGCCCGTTGCACAATGCGGCAGCACTTAACCTGATCTTTACCATGTTTTACCAAGAGTAAGCGCCATGCCTTCGTGTTGAATCGCGAAGGGTCGTCGCTTTATGACAGGGACTAGAACATGGCCCGCGCCTACCCAAATCCAGACCTGTCCGATCAGGCACAGGAGCCGCAACCCGGCGAGTGGCAGGCGCTGCGTGGCGAACTCGTGGCGTTGCTTGATCACGTCGAGGGCCGCTATGCCGATGCCGAGCAGGCTGAGCCAGCGATGACCGGCATTTCGCGTCGCATTCGCAATCTGCGCGACCAAGTCGTCGTTCCGGAGCCAACCGTGCGCCGCCGTGAGGCCTTGCGTACCGTCAAGCGCGCTGTCGACCGTTTCAGCGAGCGCGACGACGCTCATGATCATGAACAGCGCGACGCGCTGAGCAACGCCATTGCCGAAATCCGCGGTCGCCAGATGTCCGGGTCCGCGGCGGCCCTGGGCAGTCGCGCCAGCGATCAGCCTGAATTCCGTGAACTCAACTCGCTGGTCTCCGGCCTGTCGGGCCGTCTGGAGCGCCTTGAGGGCGAGCTGAAAACGCAGCGCGCCAATAACGGCAGCGTCAGTGAAGTCGCCAATCAGGTCGAGCAACTGACCCATGTGGTCGAACTGCTGGCCGGTGCCGTTGGCGAGACCGGTCAGGTCAAGCGGCTTGAGTCCCAGATCGGCGCGCTGGCCGCCCTGATCGAAAGTGGCCCTAAGGTCGATCTCTCGACGCTCAATTGGCGGCTCGATGATGTCTCCACCACGGTCGGCAAGCTGGCCGAATTGCAGGCCCAGCAGATGGAGCGCGAAATTACGCGCGAAGATCGCAAGGCCAAGTCGCCCGACACCATCGCTCCGGCCATGCATGCCATTGAGGCGAGCGTGCGCAACGTTTATGACCGCATCGATTCCATCGAGCGCAATGTCACGCTTTCCTCGGGCGACTTCGAGCGCCTGACCGCCGAAATGGCCGCTTTCACCCAAGTGATGAGGGACAGCGATGTTGCCCCTGGCAAGCTGGTGGCCAAGGTCGATGCGCTTGCCGCCCGTATTGGCGGCTTTGATAATGCCAATGTCGATGTGGCCGGGCTCAAGCAGGATATCGCTTCGCTGCGCGACGCAGTTATGGCCGGCATGGAGCCGCGCTTCCTGCGCATCGAAAGCCAGATTGAGGCTTTGGCCGATCGTCTGCCCGGCGATACCGGTCAGGTCGAAAGCCAACTCAAGCTGCTGATGGCCCGCATGGACGAAACCGGCAGCCAGCTCAACGGCCTGGCCAAGCTGTATTCCTCCAGCCAATCCGACCCGGTTGGCCTTGAAGCCATGGCAACCCTCGTTGCCGAGCGCACCAGCGATGCCATTAGCCGCAAGGCGCCGGCTCCAGTCGCGATGTTTGGCGCCGATAGCCTCAAGAGCATCGAGGACCGCCTCACCGGGCTGATCAAATCGGCCGGCAAAACACCTGATTATGAAACGCTAGCCGACATGGTTGCCGACCGCACTTCCGAGGCGTTTGCCCGCTCTGCTGCGCCGGCCACCTCTGGTGGTCTCAGTGAAGAGAGCATGGGCCAGCTCGAAAAGCGCATGTCGGCTCTGTTCAATACCGCCGGCAGGGACACCGCCGAGCGACTGGCGCGTCTGGAAGCGACACTGGCCGAACAGGCTGATCGTCCCGCACCTGCGCCCTTCGCTGCGCCACGCGCCGCTGTAGTTCCACAGACGCCGCCTCCCGGAGAAGCATTCGCCAAACCGACCGCGCGCGAAGACGATATGGTCAATGATCGTTTTGACGCCATGCTGTCGGCCCTCTCGGCTCCGCGGTCTTCAGCCAAGAGCGACATCATGCCGGCCAATCCGGACGATGATGCCCCGCTGGTCGATCCCGGCTTCAAGGACCAGGGCCATGTGCGTTCCGCGCTCGAGGCCAAGGTCGGCGTATCTCCGCGCCTGCCTGTTGCCCAACAGCCCGTCGCGCCACCCCACGCTGCAGAAACGCCCGCCTTTGATCCAAGCATAGTCGAGCGCCCGCCGCGTCCGCAGTCAAGCTTTGCCAAAGTAGAGAGCGATCCCTTTACCGCTCCCTCGGCCCTCGCCGTGCCCTCGGTTGAGGCGCCGACCAATGCCAGCAGCACCAGCACGTTCGTTGCTGCAGCGCGCCGTGCCCAGCGTGCCCGTCAGGAAACCAGTGCCGCCGCTGGTGCCACCAGCAATTCATTGATCAGTCGCGCCCTGTCGCGCGTCATGCCGTCTCAACCGGCTGCCGCTCCTAGCCTCGAAGCTGCCGACATTGCTGCACCGTCCAAGGCGGAAAAGCCGGCCAAGCCGGTTAAGCAGAAGAAAGAAAAGCCGGTTGCAGCGCCTGTCGTCGCGCCAACTTTTGGCGAGGGCGACGTCGATGCGCCGCTCGTACAGCAGAGCTTCCTCACTCGTCATCGCCGCCCGTTGTTGCTGGCCGCAACGCTGATCGCGGTTTCCATGCTGGCGCTCAATCTGCTGATCCAGCGCATGGGCAGCGACACGTCTGAACCGGTACTCGCGCCACAAGCGGAAGTCGCTCCTGCTGCCGACCCGACCGCTGGCGACGTTTCGCTGGTCCGGCCGGAGCCGCGCGTCATCGACATGATCGACGACACCGCCACCGGCTCGATCAATCCCAATGCAGGGATGAGCTTTACCAAGTCGGCCATCCCTTCGATGCCGTCGACCTTGCTGGCCTCGACTAGTGGCCCTGCCGAAATCGCACTGCTTGATGCGCCGGCCGAAACTGCGCCGGATGCTACCGCCAGCATTCCAGCCACCACCGAGCCGCAAACCTTCGAGCTGCCTGCTGAAGCCGTCGGTCCGCTCGATCTGCGCCAGGCTGCAGCCAATGGCGACGCTCGGGCCCAGTTCGAAATTGGCGCCATCTACACCGAAGGCCGCGCCGTTACCCAGGACTATGCGGAAGCCGGCAAATGGTACGAACGCTCCGCAGCGCAGGGCTTTGTCCCCGCGCAATATCGGCTCGGCAATCTCTATGAAGCCGGCCAAGGTGTCGAAAAAGACATCGAGAACGCCAAGCTCTGGTACCAGCGTGCGGCCGAAGCGGGCAATCGCATGGCCATGCACAACCTCGCTGCACTTTACGCAGGTGGCCTGCTCGGTGAGCAGCAGTTCGAAACCGCCTCCGAGTGGTTTGCCCAGGCTGCCGCCAAGGGCATGACCGACAGCCAGTTCAACCTCGGCATGCTGTATGCCCGCGGTCTCGGCGTCGAACAGGACTTTGCCCAGTCCTACAAGTGGTTTTCGCTGGCCGCCCGCAACGGTGACAAGGATGCGGCCCAGGCGCGCGACGACATGGCCAAGTCGCTCAATGCCGAGCAGGTCAACACGATCAACACCGAGGTCGCTGGGTGGAAGTCCGAACCGCTCGATCTGGCCGTCAACTTCGCGCCACTGGGCACCTGGTCCAAGACCTTCGATCCGGGCCAGGTCATCACCACGCGAGACGTCGTCTCCAAGGTGCAACTGGTGCTCAACAAGCTGGGCTTCGATGTCGGCACCGCCGATGGTGTGGCCGGTCCCAAGACCGCAGTGGCTATCAAGGCCTTCGAGCGCGGCACTGGAATGACAGAAACCGGCGCCATCAATCCACGCCTGCTGGCGGTTCTCGGTAGTCAGCCAGTCTGACATTGAACTGTCGTTTGACACTGACTTCGGTCGGTTTTAAGCCGCATTGAAGGTTCCGCCGCAAGGCGGGGCCTTTGACCTATTGTTGACGCACGGTCCTGTATGGTCGTGTGACGTAGTAATGTCTTGAACGGGTCCGGTCTTGCAGATCTATCTGCCGATCGCTGAAATGTCGGTGAACCTCTTTTTCCTCGTGGGGATTGGAGGGGCAGTCGGATTTTTGTCGGGTCTGTTCGGCGTCGGCGGTGGCTTCCTGTTGACGCCGCTGCTTATTTTCTCCGGAGTACCAGTGCCTGTCGCCGTGGCTTCCGTGACCGGCCAGGTGGTGGCGGCTTCGACCTCGGGTGCCCTGGCGCACTACAGGCGCGGGGCCGTCGACCTGCATCTCGCCATGTATTTGGTGCTGTCGGGCGTACTCGGGGCCTTTGGCGGTGTCGCGGTATTTGCCCTACTGCGTGATGCCGGTCAGCTCGATCTGGTGATTTCCCTCGGCTTCCTGATCCTGCTCGGTTCGGTCGGCACGCTGATGCTGGTCGAAAGCACGCGCGCTATCCTCAAGCAGCGCAAGGGTATCGTGGTGCGCGAGCGCCTGCCCAACCAGCATAACTGGATCCACGGCCTGCCGATGCGGGTGCGGTTCAAGAAATCGCGGCTTTATATCAGCGTGCTGCCGGTGCTGGTGATCGGGCTATTTATCGGCTTTGTCGGATCGCTGCTCGGCGTAGGTGGCGGCTTTATCATGGTGCCAGCGCTGGTTTATCTGCTGCGGGTGCCCGGCAATGTCGTCATCGGTACCTCGCTGGCACAGGTGGTGGCGATGATGGCCGCGACTACTATTTTGCACGCCGTGCAGAGCCAGAGCGTCGATATCCTGTTGGCTTTCTGCCTGATGGTGGGCGGTACTGCTGGCGCTCAGTTTGGCGCGTCGGCTGGTAAATATCTGCGTGGCGAACAGTTGCGGGGCCTGCTGGCACTGCTGGTCTTGGCCGTGGCCATCCGGTTCGGCCTGTCCTTAGTCATTGCACCAAGCGACCTGTTTTCCATGGCAGTGGTGGGAGGCAGGCAATGAGGCAACTTGCTCTTGCCCTGCTTTTTATGGCCAGCTTGCTGGCGCCTGCCCAGGCGGCTCGCTTGATCTCGCAGGTCTCCAACGATAGCGTCGAAATCACCTCGAGCTTTGCTGGCGAGCGGATGAATTTCTTTGGCACCATTGTACCCGATGCGGGCTCTGCCGAGGCGATCACCGGCCCGTTCCAGGTCGTGGTCGTGGTGCTCGGTCCAACCCAGAACCGCGTCGCGCGGCAGATGACCAACAATTTCGGTATCTGGAGCAACACCGGGCAGGTGGAGTTCAAGAACTTCCCGAGCTACTTCCATGTGCTGTCGAGCGGCCGGCTGAACGAGATAACCGACATCACGACGCTGACCACCAACTTCATTCTGCCGGAGTCTCATACGCTGGTCGTCAATACCGACGACTGGTGGCGCAGCGCTGTCTATGGCCAGCAACTGGTGCGGCTGATGACCGAGCAGGGCCTGTTCGGCGTTCAGGAAAATGGCGTCAACTTCCTGTCGGATACCTTCTATTCGGCACGCCTAACCCTGCCCAGTAACGCGCCGCCGGGGCCCTATATCGCGCTGACCTATGTGTTCAAGGATGGCGCCATCATAGCTCGCCGATCTGAAGGTTTCGCGGTGCGCAAGATCGGCTTTGAGCGGTTTCTGGCGCTATCGTCCACCCAGCAACCGCTGCTTTACGGCCTGGTCTGCGTGCTTCTGGCACTCTTTACCGGCTGGTTCGGCGGCGTGCTGTTCAAGCGCTAGCCCCGTACCAAACGCTTGGGGCTAACCGGATAAGTACGTTCCTTGCCCAGCATCGTCACTTCCAGTGCCGGCCAGTGGAACAGGCCGACGAAGGCCGGCGACATGATGTTGATCGAGCCGGTCGAGGCGCCATAGGCTGGCAAGATCAACAGCCGGTTGTCATGCACGAAACATGGGCGCCGGGTGGAACGCCCGTCGATGTGGATATGGGCCGCTGGGTGCAAATGGCCCGCCATCAAGCCGATTGTGCCGCGTTTGGGCTCGTGCGTCAGCATCATTCCGTCGATCATAAGTTCCGGCAGGCAGGTGCCGCCGATGGCGTGGGGGGCGGGATCGTGATTGCCGGAAAGCCAGATGCAATCGACCAGATCGGTTAGCGTATCGAGCCGCATACGGTCCGAATTGGTTAGCAGACTGCTAGCATCGGCGCGGTGAAAACTGTCACCGAGTGACACCATGCGCTTCGCCCCGGTGCGGCGCAGGTCAGCCTCGAGCCGCGCCAGGGTCAAACCGGTATCGTATGGCGGCAGCATCTGACCGCGCCGCGCAAAGCTCGCCATCTTTTCGAAATGCAGGTCGGCGACCAGCAACGTCTGCTGGGCGTGCCAATAGAGGCCTCCCGAGGGCAGGGGTTCGAAATTGTTTCCAGCAAAGCGCAGGATCGGCGTCTCCGTGATCTCGGCTTTATATAGGGTCTGACCCAAGAGCTTCCCGCATCAATTCATCGGCAGCGTCCGACATAGCTGATTCGCGGCCTTCGCCATAAATCGGCTCGCGACCGATATCGAGCAGGATGGGCACGGCGAGGGGCGACACGCGTTGCAGCGGCTTGTGCACGATATGGCTGCGGATGCGGCGCAGCATATCGCCCAGCCGTTCGATGTCGAGCAGCCCGCGGGCCGCATCGCGGCGTGTGGCCTGGATCAGGATGTGGTCGGGCTCGTGTTGGTACAGCACGTCATAGATCAGGTCTGACGACATGGTGATCTGCCGCCCGGTCTTTTCCTTGCCCGGATGGCGCCGCTCGATCAGGCCGGAAATGATGGCGCAGTTGCGGAAGGTTCGCTTCATCAGGGCGGACTCATCGAGCCAGTCTTCAAGGTCATCGCCCAGCATGTCTTCGGAAAACAGCTCGTCCAGCGACAGCCGGTCGGTGCGGATCAACCCCGAGAGATCGCCCAGCCCCCAGATGCCAAGCGCATATTCCGACGCCACGAAACCAAGCGGCCGCGCGCGGGATCGTTCCAGCCGGCGGGTCAGCAGCATACCCAGCGTCTGATGAGCCAACCGGCCTTCGAACGGGTAGCACACCATGTAATTCAGCGTGCCGCGTGGGAAGGTCTCGACTAAGAGACTATCGCGCTTGGGCAGCACCGAGACGTCGCGCTGCAGCCGCAGCCAGTCGCTGACCTGATCGGGCAACTTGCCCCAATCGTCCGGGCTGTCGAGGATCAGCCGGACGCGGTCGGCGAGATAAGTCGAGAGCGGAAACCGGCCGCCCATGTAGCTCGGAATTTTTGGATCGGCCGACTGCGCCCGCGACACATAGGCCTCATTGTCCTTGAGGCCCTCGAACGCGACTATTTCGCCACCGAATACGAAAGTGTCGCCGACCAGCAGCGTGCCGAAGAAATACTCCTCCATTTCGCCCAGCACGCGCCCGCCAGCACCCACCGGGCTCTGCATGCCCTTCTTGAGACCGCGCGTCCGGATCAGTCGGACCCGCACCATCGGCTCTTCGATGATGGTGCCGATATTGAGCCGGTATTGCTGCGCCACCTGCGGATTGGCGACTCGCCATAGCCCCTCATCGGTAAGCTTCAGCCGCGCATAGCGTTCATAGGCCTGCAGCGCATATCCACCAGTGGCGACCAATTCCACGACCCGGTCGAACTGCTGGCGCCGCAGGTCACGATAGGGCCATGCGCGGCGCACTTCGTCGAATAGCTCATCGGCATTGAAGGGCGCGGCACAAGCCATGCCGAGCACATGCTGCGCGAGCACGTCGTAGCCGCCATTGACCGGGTCTTCGCTGTCCTGGTGGTTTTCGGCCACGGCTTCCAGTGCTGCCTCGCATTCGAGCACCTCGAAGCGGTTGGACGGCACCAGCATCGCCTTGGACGGCTCGTCGAGCCGGTGATTGGCGCGGCCGATACGCTGCAGCATGCGCGAGGAGCCCTTGGGCGCCCCGACTTGCACCACCAGATCGACATCGCCCCAGTCGATGCCGAGGTCTAGCGTCGATGTACAGACCACGGCCTTGAGCTGGCCCGACACCATCGCGTTCTCGACCCTGCGCCGCTGCTCCACCGACAGCGAGCCATGGTGCAAAGCGATTGGCAGCATGTCGTCATTGAGTGCCCACAGGCCCTGAAAGAGCATTTCGGCCTGGGAGCGCGTGTTGACGAACAGCAGCGTCGTCTTGTGCTGCTTGATCACCTCGTAGAGGTCCGCATGGGCATAGTTGGCCGAATGCCCAGCCCACGGCAGTCGCTGTTCGGTTTCAAGGATTTCCAGCACCGGCGGCGCGCCGCCAGATGTCGTCAGCAGGCGCGTTTCGCGTTCGGGCACTGGCTGGGCGATCCAGTCGCGCAATAGGTCCGGTCGGGCAACGGTCGCGCTCAGCGCCGTGATCTGCAGGTTCGGCGCCAGCTTGGCGATCCGGGCCAGCGCCAGCGATAGCAGTTCCCCGCGCTTGGAAGTCACCAGCGCATGCAGCTCGTCGAGCACGATACGGCGCAGTGATCCGAACAGCAATTCCGCCTGCGGATGGCTGATCAACAGGCTCAACTGTTCCGGCGTCGTCAGCAGGATATGCGGCGGTTTCACCCGCTGCCGGGCGCGTTTGCTCGACGGGGTATCGCCGGTCCGCGTCTCGGCCGTGATTTTGAGACCCATTTCGAGGATCGGCGCATTGAGATTGCGCTGCACGTCGACGGCGAGGGCCTTGAGCGGGGAGATGTAGAGAGTGTGGAGGCCCTCGAACTTGCCGTCTGCGAGGTCGACTAGTGTCGGCAGGAAGCCGGCCAGCGTCTTGCCGGCGCCGGTTGGAGCGATCAGCAGAGCCGAGGCGCCGGCTTGCCAGCTGTCCAGCACGTCGAGCTGGTGCTGGCGCGGTGCCCAGCCTTTGCGGGCAAACCAGTCGGTGATGATGGGGGGGAGGGCGGTCACGCTCGAAACTGGCAACTCACACCTTCTGCAAATCATAAAACAGCCTATATGATCACCCAACGTCACGACAGGGCGGCGGAGGACACCGATGAGCGATCAATATCCTAGCGACACCACGCCGCGCCGCCGTAGCGGCATCGAGCGGTTTTTTGGCGGCAGCCCCGGCGGCGTTATCGTCCGCCTGCTGTTGCTGTCGCTGGTGGTCGGCTTCCTGATGAGCGTCTTTGGCATCTATCCGCAGGACGTGGTCGATGGCGCCATCAACCTGTTCCGCGACGCAATGCGCGACGGCTTTGGGGTGTTCCGCAATATCGGCGCCTATATCCTGAGTGGCGCGGTGCTGGTGGTGCCGATCTGGTTCCTGATCCGGCTCGCCAAGGCACGCTGATGGCTCCTCAGCATTTGCATCTATCGCCTCAACAGGCCCTGTCGCGGCTGGTGCCGCATATTCTCGATCTGGCCAGCAAGGCGCATGGCGAGCGCATCGCCATCGGCCTTGCCGGTGGCCCTGGCACGGGCAAATCCACCCTTGCCGCCGAACTGGTGACGACGCTGGACACCACCCATCCCGGCATCGCAGCGCTGGTGCCGATGGATGGTTTCCACATGAAGCACGCTAAGATCGAGGCCATGGGGCAGGTCGATTACAAAGGCGCGCCGCATACGTTCGAGGGCGCCGATTTCGTCAGCTTCCTGCACCATCTCAAGCATGCCACCGGCCCGGTTAGCGGCCCCGGCTATTCGCGCAAGATCGAGGACACGGTGGAAGATGCTTTCACCGTGCAGCCCGAGGCGCGCATCCTGATCGTCGAAGGCAATTACCTGCTGCTGACTGAGGGCCCATGGGCCGGGGTGAAGCCGCTGCTGGATTATAGCGTGTTCATCGACGTGCCACGTGACGTGGTACAAGCCAGGCTGATGAAGCGGCATGGCGAGGAAGGGCTGTTCACCGAAGAGCGAAACCGGGCGCATATCGAGCGCAATGATTTGCCGAATTATGATTTGGTTTGTTTGTCGCAGGACCGGGCGGATGTAGTGATTTCGATGGATATGGCGCGGTAGGGCGGCGGCTATCCTAGCCCGCCCGCTTCGCCGGGCTGCGGCTCTGATTGGCCAGTCCACTGATCGCAGCACGCAGCGCCGCTGGTTTCACGGGCTTGGTCACCACGGCTATTCCGCGTTCCTCGGCCAGCGCTCGTACGGCTGGGCTACGGTCGGCGGTGACCAGCGCTGCCGGTAGGTGGCCGCCCAGATTGTGCCGCAGCCATTCGATGGCATCGAGGCCTGAGGTTTGGTCGAGGTGATAATCCATCAGCACCAGGTCGGGGTACCAGCCTTCCAGCAGCCGTTCCCGGTCGATCTGTTTGAGCGACAGCGCGCTGCGCACATCGCAACCCCAATGGTGCAACAGGCCCTCCATGGCTTCGATGATCGTGGCTTCATTGTCGACGCAGAGGATTTTCAGCCCCTGCATGCCAAAGGTGATTTCCGGCGGAGCCGGGTCGGTCTCCGCTGAGGCGCGAATGCCTCGTGTCGCTGGCAGGAACAGCGAAAATCGCGAGCCGCGTCCTTCGTGACTGTCCAGTTCCAGCGTTAGGCCAAGGCCCGTCACCAGCCGCTGCACGATGGACAGCCCCAGTCCCAGCCCCTGCGCCATGCGCGCGCCGCGCTCCAGCCGGGAAAACTCGGCGAACAGCAGGCGGTGCTGGTCCTTGTTGAAGCCGATACCGGTGTCGATCACATCGAGCCGCATGCGGTTGCCGCGCTTGCGCAGGCCGACCAGCACCTTGCCGCCCGGCGTGGTGTATTTGATGGCGTTTGAGACGAGGTTTTGCACGATGCGGCCGACCAGAGCCCGGTCCACCATCACCGTGGCATCGGTGGCGACAATGCGCAGCGAGATATTGCGTTCGCGCGCCATCGGGCCGAACTCCACCTCGATCTTCTTGAGGATATCCCGTCCCGCGACTGGCCCAGGGATCGGCTTCAGCGCACCGCTGTCGATGCGGGAAATATCCAGCAGCGCGCCCATGATGTCTTCGACGGCGGTCAGCGAGGCTTCGATCGAATTCGCCAGATCGGCCAGCCCGGTGGATTTCGCGCGTTCGATCAGCGTTGATGTATAGAGTCGCGCCGCATTGAGCGGCTGCAGCAGGTCGTGGCTGGCGGCGGCGAGAAACCGCGTCTTGTCGTGATTGGCGGCGTCGGCCTTGGCGCGGGCGCTTTCCAACTCGGCATTGACCCGGGTCAATGCGGCCGTGCGCTCTTGCACCCGTTCTTCCAGCGACTGGTTGACGCCCTCCAAGGCTTTTTCGGCTCGCACCCGGGCTGTCACGTCCGAGAAGCTGATCACCAGCCCACCGTCCGGTAGCCGGCTCGAATGAAACTCCAGCGTCTGGCCTGCATTGCCGAGTCGCTGGGTGACGGTGGTGGGCGCGGCCGTCAGAATATTGATGCGCTCGATGGCCAGCCGGGCTGCGTCGCCTGGACCAAAATCGCCGCGATCGCCGAGGAACAGCGCGATATCGAACAGCGGCGTGCCGCGCTTGATCAACTCCTCAGGCAGCGCCAACATCAAGTTGTAGCGACTGTTGGACGTGACGAGGCGCAGCCCGGCATCGAACACCGCAATGCCCTGGGGAATGTGGTCGACGGCCTGCCATAGGCTGGCGGCGGCATCGGGTGTTGGCGCGGGCATTTCAGGCATTCCTCGGCTCTGGGGAGGCGTCGGGACTATCGGCCGCATGACAAAGCTGCGCAAGACCGACTCTCGACCCATTGCAATTGCCTTTCGGGTCAGGCTTCCTTTGTCCCCCGCAGGTCGCGCGGCCACCCGGGGAAGGGGTGGATATCAGATAGAGGGCTAGTCTATGTTCAAGGAATTCCGAGATTTTGCCATCAAGGGCAACATGATCGATCTGGCCATCGGCGTCATCATCGGTGCCGCTTTTGGCGCCATCGTGTCATCCATCGTCGATGACATCTTCATGCCTTTGATAGGCCTGATCATTGGCGGCATCGATTTTTCCAACCTGTTCGTCGTGCTCTCCAATCCTGACAACGTCGCCGTTCCTTCGATTCCCGTCGCCAAGGCTGCCGGCGTGGCCACGCTCAACATTGGGCTGTTCATCAACGCCATCGTCAAGTTCGCCATCATCGCCTTCGTGCTGTTCCTCGTGGTCAAAGGCATCAATCGCCTGAAGCGCCAGGCAGCGGCCGAGCCGGTCGCAACCACGCCAGCGCCGAGCAGGGAAGAAGTATTGCTCACCGAAATCCGCGACGCACTACGCGCAAGTCCCCCGTACAAATATCCTAACACGTAGGATCAAAATCCGTTGACACTTGCGCGATAGGTAACTACTCCTATTGCGTAGGTGGTTCATCCTACGTGTTTCCCGTATCGGACGGCAAGAACACTTAGTGCAGACTACCTCGCGACAATACCTGAGTCTTTGCGGCAGCAATTGCATCGCAAGTATCCCGGTCTTCGCGTGCGTAGTTTGACTTGAGCCACTTGCCGAGGGGACGGGGCAAAATGAGCGAAGAGATCTACTACCATTCATTTCTCAATCGGGATCGGATGGTTCATATCGTCGACGGTGACTTGCCGACTTGCGAGGCGCTGAGCGTATTGTTCCGGCTCGAGGGTTTCCAGACCTCGTTTTCGGTCGATATCGAGCAGTTCTTCCTCAATCTCGAGCGACGCCGGCCCGACGCTTTTGTCATCAACATGCTGGTGAGCGGCGAGAGCGGGCTGGGCCTGTTGCGCCGCATCAAGACGATGCAGGCTGGTATTCCAGTGATCATGCTGACCGACGCGCAGCAGATTTCGTCAGCCGTCACGGCGATGAAGCTGGGCGCTACTGATGTTGTGTCCAAGCCGATCGATACCGACTATCTGCTCAGCGTGCTGCGCGATGCGGTGCGTCTCGAGACGCCCATTAGCACCACACACACGGGCAGGCGCTCCGTCGAAATGCGGGGTTTCTCCGAGCTGACGCCGCGCGAAAGGCAAGTTCTGCAGCTGATCACCAACGGTCAGTCCAACAAGGAAGCCGGCCGCGAACTCGGCATTTCCCCGCGCACCGTCGAAGTGCACCGCGCCCGCGTCATGGAAAAGCTCTGCGCCCGCAATACGGCCGACCTGATGCGGATTGTGCTGGCGGGCTGAGAGTGGATCATTCGCCAATCGCGCCAGTCGCGCCAGTCGCCAGGCCGAGCGCAGGGACGCTGAAGGCTGGATATGCGGCTCGTTGGCGACTTGATAAAAGGAGAGGGCGCAATCGTGGATTGGGCCCCCTCTGTGACTTACGGCAAGGTGTAGGCGAGTACGTAGTCGCCGGGTTTGGTGCCGACTGAGCCGTGGCCACCGGCGACGATGACGACGTACTGCTTGCCGCTGGCGGTGTAGGTCATCGGGGTGGACTGGCCGCCGGCTGGAAGGCGGGCTTCCCAAAGCTGGTTGCCGGTTGTCAGGTCATAGGCGCGGAAGAAGTCATCGACTGCAGCGCCGAGGAAGGCCACGCCGCCCTTGGTGATCATCGGGCCACCAATGCCGGGGACGCCGACCTTGAAGGGTAGGGGCAGCGGCGTCATATCGCGGACCGTGCCGTTGCGGTGCTTGTAGGCGATCTCGCCTGTGCGCAGATCGGCGCCTGCTACAAAACCCCAGCCGGGTGCCTGGCACGGTACGCCGAGCGGGCTGAGGAATGGCCCCATGAACACACCATAAGGCGCGCCTTCGTTGCGGTTAAGGCCCTGTTCGCTGCCGGTGGTGCCTGCTTCCTTGGGAGGAATTTCGGAAGCTGGAACGAGGCGCGAGGTGAAGGCAAGATAGGTTGGCATGCCGAACATCACCTGACGCTCGGGATCGACTGCGACGGAACCCCAGTTGAAGGTGCCGAAATTGCCGGGATAGATGATCGAGCCTTGCAGCGATGGCGGGGTGTAGCGGCCTTCGTAGCGATATTGATGCAGCGCGATGCGGCACATCAGCTGGTCGAACATGGTGATGCCCCACATGTTCTTTTCTTCAAGCGTTTCTGGCTTGAAGCTGAGGGCAGAGGTCGGCTGGGTCGGAGCGGCGAAATCGCCTTCGATGGCGCCCTGCGGCGCTGGCTCCTCGGTAATGGCCAGCAGCGGCGCGCCGGTGCGACGATCCAGAACGTAGATGTCGCCCTGCTTGGTGGGGCCGACAAGCGCCGGTACAGGCGTGCCATCCTGGCCGGTAATGTCGAGCAGCACGGGCTGGGCTGGAACGTCCATGTCCCACAGATCGTGATGCACGAACTGCTGCACCCAGCGGTCGACGCCGGTGGTCACATCGAGCGCGACGATGGATGACGAATATTTTTCGACGCTGGGGCTGCGGCCGATGCCAATCTGGTCGGGCACCTGATTGCCGAGGGGAATGTAGACAAGCCCCAGGGCGGGATCGACGGAAAACACCGACCAGCTATTGGGCGAATTGGTGGTGTAGGTTTCGCCAGCTGCGATGTTGATCGGCGCGGTCTGGGTCGGGTTACCCGAGTCCCAGTTCCACACCAGCGCGCCGGTCAGGGCATCGAAAGCACGGATAACGCCGGACTGCGATTGAGTGGAATAGTTGTCGTTGACGGCGCCGCCAATGATCAGCTTGCCATCGACCGCTACCGGTGGGGAGGTCGAGTAGTAGTAGCCGGCTGGCGAATATTGCATGCCGGCTTCAAGCCGAAGTGTGCCTGCATCGGCAAATGTGGGGCAAACCTGGCCGGTCGCTGCGTCGAGTGCGATCAGGCGAGCGTCGGCCGTTGGCAGGTAGACGCGTGCGGCGCAGGCAGAGCCGGCTACAGCAGCAGGGTCAGCCCAATAGGTAACGCCGCGGCAGGTCTGGTGCTGGCGATCTGGGTTGAGGCCGGAATTGGCGTCGAAGCGCCATTTTTCGGTGCCGGTGGTCGCATCCAGTGCGATTGCCAGATTATGCGGCGTGCAGATGTAGAGCGTGTCGTCGATCTTGATCGGGGTGACCTGATAGGTGGTCTCGCCAACATCCTGGGGCAGCTTCACGTCGCCGGTCTGGTAGGTCCAGGCAGGGACAAGGCTCGCGACGTTTTGCGACGTGATCTGGTCGAGCGGGGAGTACCGCTGGCCGTACGGCGTGCGGCCATATTGCTGCCAGTCGCCATCGTCGAAATTGGCCCCAAGGTCCGGGGTTGCAGCGACCTGCTCGGTGCTGAGGCTGCCTGAGATATCCTGCGGGTCCTGCGTCATGGAATAAATCGCGACGGCGACAGCCAACACGTTGGCTACTGCCAGGATGAGCGTGCCGCTGGTGCGGGCGCCGCTTAGCTTGTTGCGGATCCATGGCGTCCATAGCCAGAGGCCAAGCACGACGATAACGCCGCCGCGCGCGCCGAGCTGCCACCAGTCAAAGCCGACTTCCCAGATGGCCCAAAGGATGGAGCCCACCAGGATCGCCGAATACAACCACAGCGCTTCGGCTTTGCGACGAACTAACAGGTAGGCGGTAAGCAGGAACGCAATGCCGGTAATGAGGTAGTACCAACTGCCCCCGAGGCTAACGAGCCAGCCTCCCAACCCTCCCAGCGCAAGTCCGATGGCTGCAAGGACGAGGGACGTCAGGACAATGAGCATGCTGTTTTCTTCCGGGAGGGCAACCGTGTGACGCGGGAGGTAAGCCGTTGCTATGCGGCGAACGCCACAGACCCCATTAGGTTGCCCAAACTCTCATTGGCATGGGTCCCACCACAACCGTCGCAATAAAGCCGCTGGCAACCAGAGAATGGCCGCCAACGGCATGAAAGATCTGGACAACGATTAGGCGACGCCGAGCTTTCCGCGTATGCCGTCACGCGGCGTCGAGAGTTCTTCCGGCGTCAGGAATTCGGCAAGGTCCGCGGCCTCGTAGAAGGGCCGAATTTCCATCTCGGCTTTACCCGACATCGGACTAGGCGCTCGCAATGCCCAGGCCATCGCCTCATCCATGTCGTTGACCTCCCAGATGGAGAAGCCTGCAATCATTTCCCGGGTTTCGGCGAATGGACCATCGACGATAGTTCGGCTAGCTCCATCGAGGGTTACTCGCTTGGCCTGGGCGCTATTCTGTAGGCCTGCAGCCGCGACAAATACTCCTGCCTTTACCAGTTCCTCGGTGTACCGATCCATCGCGGCAAAGGCCTCGGCGGTAGGGGGTGTACTGTTCTCGCTGACTTCACCGGCTTTCGCGAACACCATTACGCGCATCGTCGTCTCCTCGTGTGCCGGCCCCTCTTGGCCTCTACACCTGGCGACGAACCAGCCCGTCGAAAGTCGAAGGGTCGTGCGAATTTTCCGATTTTTGGACGTGAGAACAGCTATCGAGGCGTTTGTGCGTGACGTCGCTAGCGCAAAGACAACTGTTCCGCCTAGCCGCCGATGGTCGGCAGGGTCAGGTCGCCCGAGGTCAGCTTGCGGGCGGTGATCTTGGCATCGGCGGCTTCGCGCGGTAGCTCGAGGCTGGTCCAGACGCTGACCAGCGCATGGCGCAGGGCGAAGATCATCTCGTCGGTATGCAGCGGCGTCGGGGTGATGCGCAGGCGCTCGGTGCCCTTGGGAACCGTGGGGTAGTTGATAGGCTGGATGTAGATATTGTGCTTCTCCAGCAGCATGTCGCTGGCGGCCTTGACCGCACGGGCGTCGCCGACGATCAGCGGCACGATGTGGGTGTCGGTTTCCATCACCGGCAGGCCCGCATCGGCAAGGATCGCCTTGGTCAGGCGCGCCTGCCGCTGATGCATGATGCGCTCATGGCTCGAACCCTTGAGATGCTCGATCGAGGCGCGCGCCGCGGCACAAAGCGCCGGGGGCAGGGAGGTGGTGAAGATAAACTCGGGCGCATAGGAGCGCACGGCGTCGATAATCGCCCGGTTGGCGGCGATATAGCCGCCCATGGTGCCGAAGCCCTTGGCCAGCGTGCCTTCGACGATGTCGATGCGGTCCATCAAGCCATCTCGCTCGGCAATGCCGCCGCCGCGGGGGCCATACATGCCAACGGCGTGGACTTCGTCGATATAGGTCAGCGCGCCGAACTCTTCGGCGAGGTCGCAGATTTCCTTGATGGGGGCGATATCGCCATCCATCGAATAGATCGATTCAAAGCAAATCAGCTTGGGCCGCTTGCGGTCCACTGCAGCGAGCAGATCGCGCAGATGGGCCACGTCGTTATGGCGGAAAATCTTCTTTTCCATGCCCGACTGACGCACGCCCTGGATCATCGAGGCGTGATTGAGCTGATCGGAGAAAATCACGCAATCCGGCAGCAGCCGCGCAATGGTGGCGATGGCCGCTTCGTTGGAGACGAAACCCGAGGTGAAAACCAGTGCGCCTTCCTTGCGGTGCAGATCGGCAAGGGAGCGTTCGAGTTCGACCAGCGGCCGGTTGGTGCCGGAAATATTGCGCGTGCCGCCCGAGCCGACGCCGAGCTTGCCGGCAGTTTCCTGCATGGCGCCGATGACCTTGGCATGCTGGCCCATGCCGAGATAATCGTTGGAGCACCAGATGGTGATTTCGCGCTGGTTGTCAGCATCGTCGCGATAGATCGCGCGCGGAAACTGGCCGGCAATGCGTTCAAGATCGGCAAACACGCGGTAGCGCTTTTCGGTGCGCAAGGTATCCACCGCATCTTCGAATATGCCCCGATAGTCCATCGAAACGTCCTTCTGTGCCCTACCGTCGGCGGAGAAGCTGCCGGCGAACAAGCCATACCTAAATCCGCGTCTGCGTCGTTGACATAGGTCAATTCGACGCGCGCGTTCGGGGTGTGGAGGCGTTTTCGCAACAGGCGACGACGCGTCAACATGAGAGCCATTCTAAAGTGCGAGAGGCCTTATGCCAATGCGTCACGGCGCCCGTTTTTACCAATGCCTCAGTTTCCTGATGGCGTGCGATGGCGATCTGCCCGTGACTGTAACAAGCCGACATCAGTTGATCGACTTAATGCAAGCTATCTTCGCTCCAGCGTTCATCTGCTGTTCAGGCTCTATGCTTCACCACCATCCTGCCGTATTCAGTGATCACCAACAGGCCACTACCGAATCCTTCAGGGGGATACTTATGAAGTCGAAGATTTTGGTCGCACTTGCTGCGACGCTGGCGCTCGCCGCCTGCTCCACCACCAACCCATATACCGGCCAGTCACAGCTTTCCAACACCACCGGCGGCGCGCTGATCGGTGCCGGCGGCGGCGCGTTGGCGGGTGCCCTGATCGGCTCGGCAACGGGCGGCGACGCGGGTGTTGGCGCTTTGATCGGCGCCGGAGTTGGCGGCCTCGCAGGTGCAGGCATTGGCAATTACATGGATCAGCAGGAAGCCGAACTGCGCGCGCAGTTGCAAGGCACCGGTGTCTCGGTGACCCGTGTCGGCGACCAGATCATCCTCAACATGCCATCCAACATTACCTTTGCCACCGACCAGTCAAATGTGCAGCCGGGCTTCAACTCGACGCTGGTATCGGTCGCGCTTGTGCTCAAGAAGTTCGACCAGACCAGCGTCAACGTTTATGGCCATACCGACAGTGAGGGCGACGACGCTTACAACTTGTCGCTGAGCCAGCGCCGCGCCGTTTCGGTTGCCACTATCCTGGCCAACCAGGGCATCAATCAGCGCCGCTTCTACATTGAAGGCCGTGGCGAGACGTCACCAGTATCTTCTAACGCCACCGAATCCGGGCGGGCCCAGAACCGCCGCGTCGAAATTCAGCTGTCGCCGATCAACGGCTGATAACCGACCAAACGAACGAAAGGCGCGTCCCGCGGGGCGCGCCTTTTTTATTGTCGGCAATTGCAAATTACGGCGTGGGAACGACAGGTTCCGCAACAGGAACCGCTGTCCCGCTGGCCGGCGCTACTACGCTTTCGGAAGTCGGCGTACCGGGTTGTACGTCCGTCGCTGGTGCGCCCTGGAACATCTGCATCAGGAACAGCACGGCAATGACGATGGCGAGGCCGAATATCCCGTAAAGCCACCAATTGGTGGGTCCGGTCGCTCCGACAGTCGCCTCATGCTCGCCCGCCACCTTGAGCGGCGAGCCATCGGGCACGTCGATGCGCGAGCCGTTCTCATCGATCAGGTTATCGACGCTGGCGACAGTAGGCACAGGATGTCTTGGTACGGTAGCCATCAGAAGTCTCCCTTGAGAACGGTTTCGCTGCCGACGCCGTCCTGCACACCCTGATGCACCTCGGCGAGGGCGGAATCGATTTCTTCGGCATCGAAGCCCAGTTCCCGGCCTTCCTTGCCGGCTGCCGTTACGTCCGCCTTCAGTTGATTGAGCAGGTCGATCGTTTCCCTGGCGGTGAACAGGCTGTTGTGGGCGATGCCCATGGGCGAAATCTTGTCACCGCCGCCCATACGGTCTCGGAGGCTGTCGAACATGGCGCGTCTCCTTTTTTGGGTCCAATGACCCTCATGAGAACAAATGCGCTGTCGGGCCCGGGGTTCCGGCGATGCTATCGCGCCGTGACAAATCACCTACACCGGCGTCCGACGTGGGTTTTTCGATCCCTGAATCCCGTCAGCTAGTGAGGGGCTTCCCCGTGAGAAGCTGGGCGCCAACAATCTGGATCAGCGCAAAGTTGACGATCAGCGTCGCTGCAATGATAGCGAGCAACTCACGGCCTTATTTGCCCCGCGCCGTGACATCGGACTTGAGCTAGCGTTGGCCAGGAACTCGCCGACCCATTGGTGCTAAATCAAATTTTCCGAAAGGCGCCGATCTGGCCGTTAATCTTCTTCAAGCCCTGTCGAACCCGGGACATCGAGATCAACAGCAGCATCCCCGACCAGCACCAGCAGATCCTGCTCCAGCCGATCGAGGGCCGCTGCACCGATTTTCCGGGCCCAGGCGGCGCGCAGATCATCGAAGATTGCCTCGCCTTGGCCCATGACCTCATGCCCCAAAGGCGTAACGACCAGCAACTTGCGCCGGGAATCCGCCGCGTCGTCCATGCGCGCGACATAGCCCCGCTCTTCCAGCAGGGCGACGACCTTCGCTGCCGCTTGTTTGGAGATGGACAGCCGTCGTCCCAAATCCGATGCGTTGTTGGCCCCGCCTGCGATCGACCGCATGGCGAACTCCTGGCTTGGCCGCAGTTCTGGATAACCGCGCCGCAACAGCTCCGCTCCGGCGCTATCCGCCAGTTGCCGGAAGCCGCCGAGAAGTAGCAATGCGAGATCGGCGCCTTTTCTGCTCATACGACTTCGCTATCGCACCCGACATAAAAAGACAACCAGTATGTCTATTCTCGTTGACATAGACAACCTGGGTGACTATACCCGTAAAGTCAACCAAGTTGTCCATAAAGGAACTCGCAAATGACCTACGCTAGCATCGCTGAAGTCACCCACCACCGCGTTGCCCTCAACGGCACCAACCTCCACTATGTCTCGGCCGGCACCACCGGCTCGCCGATCCTGCTGGTGCATGGCTGGCCCGAAACCTGGTGGTCCTTCCACAAGGTCATTCCGATCCTGGCACAGTCTCACCGCGTTATTGCCGTCGATCTGCGCGGCTTCGGCGATTCCGACGTTGCCCAAGCCGGCGACAGTAGCGCCACCATGGCCGAAGACCTGCATGCCCTGATCGAGCACCTCGGTCTTGGCCCGGTTCATCTGTCGGCACAGGATTTCTCAGGTCCACTGGCCTATCGGCTCGCCGCGACCCATCCGCAGGATTTGCTGAGTTTTACCGCCGTCGAAACCGGCTTGCCGGGTTTTGGGCTGGAGATACTGACCAACCCGATGATCGCCTGGTACTATGGCACCCTGGCAAAGCAGGGCGCAGCCGAACGCTTCTTCAAGGGACGCGAGACGGAATTGCTGACCGAGTTCATCTTCACCCCGCCAACCACAACCTCCACCAGCATCGGCGCAAACGACATCGCCGAGTTCATCCGCGGCTACGCCCGCGATGGCGGCTGGAACGGCGCCCAGGCAATCTACAACAGCAATATGGGTGAGACCGAAGAGTATAAAACCCTCGTCGCCGCACACCCGCTGAGCATGCCGATGCTAGCTATCGACCAGCATGGCTCCAACTTCACCGCCCAGTTGTTCTCCCCCGCATCGGCAGGCAAGCTTCGGGCGCGAACCATCGACAACACCGGCCACTATATCGCTATGGAAGCACCCGTTGACCTCGCATCGGCAGTGCTGGAGTTTACCGGCGAGATCGATCGGAACAGCTGAATCTAGGGTCCGGCGTGGTCAACTTCCACTCGGCGGGCTGCCGCGATGCGATATTAGCCAGTCCCATTCCAATCCATCTAGACACCGTAAAGATAATTATTGACTCCCGTTTGGAAAGCGCGCCATGTCATGATCTAGACAACGTAAAGATAGGTCCTGAAAATGAACTCTTTCAACGGAAAACTTCGGATTGCCATCTTGAGTGTTGGCAAAATCGGCAGCACTTTCGCGTTTCAACTCGCCAAGGTCGGCGGTCACGACGTGACCGTCATCGCGCGGCCGGGCTCTACCCGCCTGGCGCAGCTGCAACGTGACGGCGCTATCGTTGACGCCAAGGGAGAACGCGCCAATGTCCATGTCGCCGAGTCCTTGGACGAGCAGGTGGCGTACGATCTGGTGATCGTCACCCTGCTTGCCCATCAGGTGGAAAGCCTGTTGCCGGCTCTGCAGCGCAGCAAAGTGCATCCAGTTCATGTTCAATACATTTGATCCTGAGCGGCTGCAGCAGGCTATTGGCGTAGATCGCAGCGCTTTCGGCATGCCTTTCGTTCAGGCGATGTTGAGCGAAGATGGACGGCTAACCAGCACCATCGGCGCTGGCGGCCAGAAGACGCTCGTGGGACAGCAACGGTGGGTCGATGTCTTCAATGACGCCGGATTGCCAGCAGCGCTGGAGCCCAACATGCCGCTTTGGCTGCTCAGCCACGCGCCGCTCTGCGTGGCCTTCGAAGGGGTGTCGATTGCCGGCATGCGGCGCGGCTACGGAGCGTCCTGGGGCGAGGCCATGGTTTTGGCCAAGGGGGTTCATGCCAGTTTTGATCTGATCGAACAGCTTGGCTACCCGGTGTATCCCAAGGCCAAGCAGCGCATGGCAAAGGCACCCATGACAGTGATGGCCGCAACGCTTTGGTTCATGTCGCGCATCCGCTCGTTCCGCGAATTGCTGGCGACTGGCAAGGCCGAATGCTGTGCCCTGATCGACACCATCACAGCCGCCGCACCTTCGGCGCCGGGCATCGCCAAGATTAAAGCCATGCGGCCATTGTAGGTGCGGCGAACATTGGGAGAGTGCTATGTCCATCGTTAGTGTCACCCGTTTCCGGGTTCGCAAGCTGCGTTATGTTCCGCTGTTCCTGTTCTATGCCAGCAGGTCAATGTCGCAAATCCGGAAGTCCGAAGGTTACGTAACAGGCTCGATCGCGCGAGACGCCGATTCCGCGTTCTGGACCATGACGGTCTGGCAGAGCGAACAGGCGATGATCGACTATGTCACAGGCGGCGCCCACCGCGGAGCCATGCCGCTCCTTCGGGACTGGGGCATAGAAGCCAGCGTTATCCGCTGGCAGCAAGATGGTCTGGCGCTGCCCGCATGGTCGGAAGCGAAACACCGGATGCGCGAACACGGCCGGGCCTCCAAGCTGCGACACCCGGGCGCGGGCCACGCTGACCTCAGCTATGCCGAGTCCCCTAAAGTTTTCTCGAGCCGGATTTGAGATCCATGTGCACGGCTGGTCATCGTAAGTCTTGTCACTATAAGGGTTTGCAATGACCCAGACTTACCATCATGGCGCGCTGCGCGAGGCGTTGATCGTCGCAGCCGAGACGATCCTGGAGCGCGACGGCATTGCCGCGCTAACACTCCGCGCTGCAGCGAGGGAGGCCGGCGTATCCCATGCGGCGCCGTCGCATCACTTCGGCAGCCTGTCGGGCCTGCTCAGCGAATTGGCCGCATCCGGCTTCGTGCGACTGCGCCAGCATCTTGTCGATGCGGTCGGTGTTGCCGGACCCGACCGGTACATGGCCGGACTGAGCCGTGGCTACGTCGCCTTCGCACGCTCCTCGCCCGGGCTGTTTCGGTTGATGTTTCGCTCCGAACAGCTGGACTGGTCAAATCCGGTTCTGTCAGCCGCCGGTGGAGCAACCTTTACAATGCTGCTTCCACCATCCAGTGGGGACGGGACCGATAAGGCTTCCCCAACCCTCTCCCTGCTAGGCAATGCCATGGCGCATTGGTCCATGGTGCATGGCTTGGCAACGCTGCTCATCGATGGACGGCTCAGCGCTGTCGCAAACGAGATGTCGCGCGGGCTGAGTGTCGAGGATTTGGTTAAGGAAATCCTACGCAGCGGCGTACCGCCTGCTCACTAAAGCGCTGGTGGATGGCTGGTTCTCATGGCGCTCATTAGCCGCGGGGCAAGAGCGGCAGGTATCGAAGCTGTCGATTGGTCCTATCGCGGATCGGAATTTCCGCAGTGTGCTCGCAAGCCCTAGATCACCGTCATCGATGATCGAAAGGAACACCAAATGATCCGTCACACTCTTCTAGCCAGCGTCGCCACCGCCGTCCTGCTCACCCTTGCCGCTCCCGCTTTCGCACAGGACATCGCCTTCAGCTCGGACCAGTCCTATCCCGAGAGCTTCACCTACTCGGCCAAGCAGGACATCTTCTTGCTCGGCTCGGTGACCCAGGGCCTCGTCGCCAAGCTGGACAAGGCCGGCACTTACACCTCGTTCATCTCCGACAACCGGCTGGTCTCGACGGTCGGCCTGCTGGTCGATGACGCCACTAACACGCTGTGGGTCACCAATTCGGATCCCGGCGCCGGCGCACGCACGGCAGCGACAACTCAAGGCACGCTGGCGGCCATTGCCACCTATGATGCAACGACAGGTGCGCCAAAGGCCTACTACGATCTGGGCGGCCTCAGCGAAGGCACCCATTTTGCCAATGACATCGCCCTCGACAGCGCCGGCAATGCCTATGTCACCGACAGTTTCGCGCCGGTGATCTACAAGATCGATACCAACGGCAAGGCCTCGATCTTTGCCCAGAGCCCGCTGTTCCTGGCTGGCGATGGCTTCAACCTCAACGGCATCGCCTGGCATCAGGACGGCTACCTGCTGGTCAGCAAGTACAACAGCGGTGACCTGTTCAAGGTCAGCATAACCGATCCAACCGACATCCAGCCGGTCAAGCTACCCGAGGCGTTGGTCGGCGCCGATGGTATTCACCTGATCGATGCCGAGCATCTGCTGGTAGCGCAGAACCTGGCGGCAAACCGCACGGTCGAACTGATCTCGACCGACGGCTGGCAGTCGGCCACCATCACGCGTGAAGAGGCCAGCGAACTGTCGATGCCGACCGCCGCCGTGAGTGTGGGGGATGACGTCTATGTCCTCAACTCCCGCCTCGACACGCTATTCGACCCCAATGCGGCCAAGGTCGGCGACTATCTGCTGCAGCAATTCTAGCCAAACCAGAGGCCGGGCACATCGTCCGGCCTCTTAGCTTGCCTGCTGTCCAGTCCGTGCACTTTGCAGCACCTGCTTGCGCAACCAGGCGTGGGCCGCATCGGCGCTCATGCGGGAATGCCAGAACAGGTTCATTTCGAATGGCGCCAGCTCGACCGGGGATTCGATCAGATCGAGCACTTGGTCAAAACGCTGCAGGAACCGGCGCGGCAGTGTGCAGATCAGGTCGGTGCTGCCAAGGATCAGCGGCGCCAATGCATAGCTCTGCACCGAGACGCTGACCTGTCGGGTACGCCCCAATTCGCCCAGGACTGTATCGATCATTCCCGCAAAGTGACCGCCGCTGGTGGAAATCAGCAGATGTTCGAGGTTGCAGAACTCGTCCAGCGTCATGGGTCCCTTGCCTCTCGGATGGCCGCGCCGTTGCGCCGTAACGAACTCTTCCTGGAACAGCTTTCGCGCCATCAGCCCCAGCGCGCCATCCTCCGCCACGCTGATAAAAACGTCGATTTCACCCTGTTCGAGGGCCTCCGAAATGCGGGCCTTGTCGGGCGTGGTGAAAGCGACTTTGACATTTGGCGCCGCCGACTTCAGCAGCGGGATCAGGTCCGGCGCCAGGATCGACACCGGATTGTCGGTCGCTGCAATGCGAAACACCCGCTTGCTGGTTGCTGGGTCAAACACTTTTGCCGTGCCGATGAAGTCGCTCAATTGTTCCAGCAGCCGAACCAGCTCAGGCTGCAGCGCCAGCGCGTGTGGCGACGCGACCATGCCCCGGCCCGAAGTTGAGGGAATGAACAGCGGATCACCCAGCAACTGCCGCAACCGCGTCAAACGGGCCGACAGCGCCGATTGCGTGATGTTCAGCCGGTTCACGGCATGCGTGACGTTCTTGTCCTTGAGCAGGGCATCGAAGGTTAGCAGCAATCCCACGTCGAATTCAGCCAGCACGTGGTTCAATTTGGGTCCCATCATCTTGATGCTCGAACTGCCGCAGCCTCACACCCGCAGCAGATCACTCAAAGCGCTGGAGAGGAAGTCGGCGACGCGCCGGATGCGGGCATTGCTGCGCACCTCTTCGCTCATCACCAGCCAGACTGGCAGGGCGCCGAGTTTCAATCCGCCATCCACCTGTTCGAGGTCCGGATGGCGTTTGGCGAGGACCACCTGACCGACGCCAATGCCAGCGCCGGCCAGCATGAGGTTCCAGGTTAGCAGGCCATCATCGGTTCGGAACGAAAACTCATCGCGGGTCAAATGGATGTCGTATCCGGCGAAGGCGCGGATCAGGAACTCGCCTCTATCGAGCCCGATGAGATCGTGGTTTCGGAGATCGTCTTTGGAAGCGACGCGGCCGCGGCGGTCGAAATAGTCCCGCGTCGCAAACAGGCCGATCGGCGTGTCTCCCAGTTTTCGGGCGATGAGGGCGTTCTGGGTTGGGTCGGCCATGCGAATGGCAATGTCGGCGTCTCGACGCAGCAGGTTCTGGTTTGCGTCCGATGCGACAATCTCGATCTGGATGCTCGGCTCCGCCTGCCGCAAAGCCGACAGAAGCGGA
>JAQGKG010000171.1 GCA_028290245.1 Devosia sp.
AGTTGTTGGCCAGGGCGACTTTGACGGCGCTTCGGACTCGTTCTTCGAAGCTGCTAAGGCTACCGTTGGCGTTGCTTACCACTTCTAAGATTTGCAATCGGGCAGGGCGGTTCGCCGTCCTCCCAACCTAGCGTCTTGCAAACCCAATTCGGCGACCCAGGCAACTGGGTCGCTGTTTTGGTTTTTAGCTTTGAATCTAGCTCTGCCTTATGCCACCTCAAATCAGCTGTTCGCCCAAAATCTCGCGTGTTCGAGGCAAAACCGCACTGGCGGAACCGGGGGCGACAAACCGGTGTTTTCTAGTTTACCCACTATCGATATATGATTGTTTTTCTCAGATTTTCTTTCCCTTGAATCCGGGTAGGCAAAGGTCTAAGCCCAAGCCATCAACTGTCGCGTCGGTTCGCTCGCCCCAATTGCTTGCGTAGCCCGCGTATCCCGGTCGCCCGACCGGCCTAGAAAACAGGCTGCCGCATGACTGATTTGCTCAGCGAATATCTGCCGATTGTCATCTTCCTTGGCATTGCCGCCGTTATAGGTGCAGCGCTGCTGGTCGCGCCGTTCATCATTGCCGTGAAGAACGCGGATCCGGAAAAGATTTCCGCGTTCGGGGCTGGTTTTGAAGCTTTCGATGACGCCCGCATGAAGTTTGATGTGCGATTCTATCTGGTCTCGATTCTCTTCATCATCTTCGATCTTGAAGTGGCGTTCCTGTTTCCTTGGGCCGTTGCGTTCCGAGACGTGGGCTGGTTTGGCTTCTGGTCGATGATGATCTTCCTCGGCGTGTTGACCGTCGGCTTTATCTACGAATGGCGCAAAGGGGCCCTGGAATGGGATTGAGCGAACAGAACGGTACGATGGTCGCGCAGCGCCCGACCGGCCTGGTTGACCCACGTGGCAACAAGGTTGCCGCGGCTAACGATTCATTTTTTACCGACGTGACCGATGAGCTGGCCGACAAAGGCTTCCTCGTCTCCACCGTGTCGCAGCTCGTCAACTGGGCCCGCACCGGCTCGCTGATGTGGATGCAGACCGGTCTGGCCTGCTGTGCGGTCGAGATGATGCAGATGTCGATGCCGCGCTACGATGTCGAGCGTTTCGGCACCGCGCCGCGCGCCTCTCCGCGCCAGTCTGACGTGCTGATCGTGGCTGGGACGCTGACCAACAAGATGGCTCCGGCTCTGCGCAAGGTCTATGACCAGATGCCTGAGCCACGCTACGTCATCTCAATGGGCAGTTGTGCCAATGGGGGCGGTTACTACCACTACTCCTACTCGGTCGTTCGTGGTTGCGATCGCGTGCTACCGGTCGACATTTATGTCCCCGGCTGCCCGCCCACTGCTGAAGCGCTGCTTTACGGCATCCTGCTGCTGCAGAAGAAGATTCGCCGCACTGGCACGATCGAACGCTAGGGGCGCTGAGATGGATGAAGTAACCCAGGTCGAGCCGCTTGTGGACCTCGGCACGCACATCGCAGGCGCGCTCGGCGACGCAGTGTTGGCCCAGCAGGTCGCTTATGGCGAGCTGACGTTGACCGTGCAGCGCGATGCCATTGTGGACGTCGTAACGTTTTTGCGTGACGACTCCCGCTGCCGGTTCATCAGCTTCGTCGACGTCTGCGGCGTCGATTATCCGGCCCGCGACGAGCGGTTCGACGTGGTATATCATTTAATGAGCCCGCACTTGAATCAGCGCATTCGCGTCAAGCTCACCGCCGATGACGTGAACCCCGTTCCGAGCATTACCGGCGTCTTCAGGGGCGCTGAATGGTTCGAACGCGAAGCCTATGATCTTTACGGCATGCTGTTTTCGGGACATGGCGATCTGCGCCGCATCCTGACCGACTACGGCTTTGACGGTCATCCGTTGCGCAAGGATTTCCCGACGACTGGTTTCGTCGAGGTTCGCTACGACGAAGAGCGTAAGCGCGTCGTATATGAGCCGGTAAAGTTGATGCAGGAATATCGTTCGTTCGACTATCTGTCACCTTGGGAGGGTACGGACTACGTGCTGCCCGGTGACGAGAAGGCCAAGCAATGACTGTTGAAGCCGAAGTCCGCAATTTCACCATCAACTTTGGTCCCGTGCACCCTTCGGCGCATGGTGTGCTGCGTTTGATTTTGGAACTCGACGGCGAAATCGTCGAGCGCGTCGATCCGCATATCGGGCTGCTGCATCGCGGCACTGAAAAGCTGATCGAGTCCAAAACCTATTTGCAGGCACTGCCGTATTTCGATCGCCTCGACTACGTAGCGCCGATGAGCCAAGAGCATGCGTTTGCGCTGGCCATCGAGAAACTCCTTGGCCTTGAGGTACCGCGTCGCGGACAGTTAATTCGGGTGCTGTATTGCGAAATCAGTCGCCTGCTGTCGCATCTGATGAATGTCACCACCCAGGCCATGGACGTTGGGGCTCTGACCCCGCCGCTTTGGGGCTTTGAGCAGCGTGAACAGCTCATGGTATTCTATGAGCGCGCATCCGGTTCTCGCATGCATGCCGCGTATTTCCGTCCCGGCGGCGTCCATCAGGATCTGCCACAGGCACTGGTCGATGATATAGCAACCTTTTGCGAGACCTTTCCCAAGGCACTCGCCGACATCGACACGCTGTTGACCAACAACCGTATTTTCAAGCAGCGCAACGTCGATATCGGCGTGGTCGAGCTCGACGATGCCTGGAATATGGGTTTTTCAGGCATACTGGTGCGCAGTTCGGGCGCTGCATGGGATCTGCGCAAGAGCCAGCCATACGACTGCTATGACGAGATGGAGTTCGACATTCCCATCGGCAAGAATGGCGACTGCTACGATCGTTATCTGATCCGCATGGAAGAAATGCGCCAGTCGATAAGCATCATGAAGCAATGCATCGCGAAGCTGAACGCGCCGGAAGGCAAGGGCCCAGTGTCATCGATGGATGGCAAGGTCGTTCCGCCCAAGCGTGGAGAGATGAAGACGTCGATGGAAGCGCTTATCCATCACTTCAAGCTATATACTGAAGGCTTCAAGGTTCCCGCTGGCGAGGTATATGCCGCAGTCGAAGCCCCCAAGGGCGAATTCGGCGTGTACCTAGTCAGTGACGGCACCAACAAGCCCTACCGCTGCAAAATTCGGGCCCCGGGTTTTGCGCATTTGTCGGCCATGGATTTCCTGTGTCGCGGCCACATGCTGGCTGACGTCTCGGCGATCCTTGGCTCGCTCGATATCGTGTTCGGAGAGGTTGATCGCTAATGGTTGCGCGTCGCCTTGCGGATAAGTCGGTTCAGCCGGTGGCATTCGCCTTTACCAATGACAACGCCACATGGGCTGAGTGGAAGATCGGGCAGTACCCGGCCGGCCGCCAGCAGTCTGCCGTTATCCCGCTGCTTATGCGCGCCCAGGAACAGGACGGCTGGGTCAGCCGTGCCTCGATCGAAAAGGTCGCCGACATGCTCGGCATGGCCTACATTCGTGTGCTGGAAGTGGCAACGTTCTATACCCAGTTCCAGCTGCAGCCAGTCGGCACGCGTGCCCACGTCCAGGTTTGCGGCACGACGCCATGCCAGTTGCGCGGCGCCGAGGGGCTGATCGAGGTCTGCAAGAGCAAGATCCACCACGAACCGCACCATCTGAATGCAGATGGCACGATGAGCTGGGAAGAGGTCGAATGTGCCGGGGCTTGCGTGAACGCGCCCATGGTCACCATTTTCAAGGACACTTACGAAGACTTGACCGAGGATCGGCTTGCCGAGATCATCGACGCTTTTGCCGCTGGCAATGGCCAGACGATCAAGACGGGTACGCAGACCGAACGGCTGAATGCGGCGCCTGAAGGTGGCCGTGTCGTGCTGCTCGAAGAAGCGACGACCTATCGCGAAAAGTTTGTTCCGCCGGCGCCGCCGCCAGAAGCTGCGCCTGCGCCCGCTGCTGCAGCACCGGCTGCCGTTGCGCCCGCCACTCCGGCTGCGCCTCTCGCGCCGACTACGGCTGGAAGGCCCAGGGACGTTGTCGAGGAGTCGGCACCCGCCATTAAGGGCCCGTCACCAGACGCCAAGGTCTCCGAGGCCAAAGCCGAAGGCGAACGCAAGGCTGCCGATACGGCTGCCAAGGACAACGGTGAGCCTAACAAGGCCATGCGCCCCAACGCCACCGGCGCGGAATCCGATGCGTCGAAAGTTGATGGTGGCAAGGCGCCAGGCAAGGCCTCGGCCGATACTCCGGCGGCTGACGGCACCAATACGTCGGTCAAGAAGACCCGTACCATCATCGCTCCCAAGGCAAACCCGAAAGAGGTCAATCCTGTTGCTGAAAAAGGCGGGGATTTATTACTGTTCGTAGCGCCTGAAGGCGCTGCAGACGATCTCAAGTGGATCTCTGGTGTTGGCCCGGTGCTCGAGCGCCGTCTCAATGCGCTTGGCATTACCAAGTGGAGCCAGATTGCCGCTCTGACGCCAGAGCAGATCGATCTGGTCGAAGGATCACTGAACTTCAAGGGTCGCATTGCACGCGACAATTGGTTGGCTCAGGCCGAGTTGCTCGCCCGTGGCGGCGAGGCAGAATATATCCGCGTCTTCGGCAAGAAGCCGCGTTAGGAGTGTGAGAATTGCTCGCTGACAAGGATCGCATCTTCACCAACCTCTATGGCCAGGGCGACTGGGGCCTCGAAGGCGCGCGCAAGCGCGGCGGCTGGAATGGCACAAAGGAATTTCTCGACCAGGGTCGGGACTGGATCACCAACGAGGTCAAGGCCTCCGGCTTGCGCGGCCGTGGCGGTGCGGGTTTCCCCACCGGCCTCAAATGGTCGTTCATGCCCAAGGTCAACGACGGCCGGCCGCATTACCTGCTTGTCAATGCCGACGAGTCCGAGCCCGGTACGTGTAAGGACCGCGAGATCCTGCGCCACGATCCGCATCACCTGATCGAAGGTTGCCTGATCGCCTGCCGCGCCATGGATGCGCATCTGGCGTTCATCTACGTGCGTGGCGAATTCGTGCGTGAGCGCGAACGCCTGGAGCGCGCGGTCGAGGAGGCCTATGAGGCCAAGCTGATCGGCAAGGATAATATCCACGGCTGGGACCTGGACATCATCGTCCATCACGGCGCCGGCGCGTACATTTGCGGCGAAGAAACCGCGCTGATGGAATCGCTGGAAGGCAAGAAGGGCCAGCCGCGCCTCAAGCCGCCTTTCCCGGCTGGCATGGGCGTCTATGGCAACCCAACCACGGTAAACAACGTCGAATCTATTGCCGTTGTCCCGGAAATCCTTCGCCGGTCGGCGGGCTGGTTCTCGTCGATCGGGCGGGCCAACAATGTCGGCACCAAGCTGTTCATGGTCTCTGGCCACGTCAACAAGCCGGCAACCTTCGAAGAAGCCTTGGGCGAGAGCTTAAAGGACATCATCGAAAAGCATAGCGGCGGTATCCGCGGCGGCTGGGACAACCTCTTGGCTGTGATCCCCGGCGGTGCCTCGTGCCCCGTCGTGCGTGGTGAAGACATGATGGATGCCGTCATGGACTTTGACGGCCTTCGCGACAAGAAGTCGTCTTTCGGCACCGGCGGCATGATCATCATGGACAAGTCGACCGACATCATCAAAGCGATCTGGCGCATTTCGGCTTTCTTTAAGCATGAGAGCTGTGGCCAGTGCACGCCGTGCCGCGAAGGTACCGGCTGGATGATGCGCGTCATGGAGCGCATGGTTGAAGGCCGCGCTCAGAAGCGTGAAATCGACATGCTGTTCGAAGTGACCAAGCAGATCGAAGGGCACACCATCTGTGCGCTGGGCGATGCTGCGGCCTGGCCCGTTCAGGGCCTGATCCGCAACTTCCGCCCCACCATCGAGGCGCGCATCGAGCAGTATACATATTCGTCCACCAGCGACGGCGCCGTGCCGTCGATCGCGGCGGAGTAGGGCTGATGGCAGACGAACCCGACAACATTGTCCTGGTGATGCTGCGACGTATCGACGATCGCCTCGGCCGCATGGACGAGCGTCTAGAGCGTATCGAATTTGATGTGCATGAAATTAAGATCAGGATGACCTCCGTTGAGGAAGGGCTTAACAGCCTTAATCGGCGGGTGGATCGAATGGAAGACCGGGTGCTGCGGATCGAGAAACGTCTCGAACTCGTCAGCCCTGCCGGGTTCGCGGAGTAGGGCTGATGGCAAATATCAAGGTTGACGGCCAGCTCGTCGAAGTCCCGGACTACTACACTCTGATGCAGGCTGCTGAAGCGGCTGGCGCGGAAATCCCGCGCTTCTGCTATCACGAGCGCCTGTCCGTGGCCGGCAATTGCCGCATGTGCCTGGTCGAAGTTAAGGGCGGTCCGCCCAAGCCGACGGCCAGCTGTGCTATGTCGGTCAAGGACCTACGTCCCGGCCCGAATGGCGAGCCGCCTGAGATGTTTACCAATACGCCAATGGTCAAGAAGGCCCGCGAAGGCGTGATGGAATTCCTGCTGATCAATCATCCTCTCGATTGCCCGATCTGTGATCAGGGTGGCGAGTGCGATCTGCAGGACCAGGCTATGGCTTATGGCGTGGACAAGAACCGGTTTGCCGAGAACAAGCGCGCCGTCGAGGACAAGTATATTGGCCCGCTGGTCAAAACCTCGATGAACCGCTGCATTCACTGCACGCGGTGTGTTCGTTTCACCACCGAAGTCGCTGGCATTTCCGAGATGGGCTTGTTGGGCCGCGGCGAAGACGCCGAGATCACCACATACCTTGAGAAGGCCCTGACCAGCGAACTGCAGGGCAACGTGATCGATCTCTGCCCGGTCGGTGCGCTAACCTCCAAACCCTACGCGTTCAACGCGCGTCCTTGGGAACTGTCCAAGACCGAGTCCATCGACGTTATGGATGCCGTCGGCTCCAATATTCGCGTCGACAGCCGCGGCCGCGAAGTGATGCGCATCCTGCCGCGCATCAACGAATCCATCAACGAAGAGTGGATTTCCGATAAGACCCGGTTCATCTGGGATGGCCTCAAGAGCCAGCGCCTTGATCGTCCGTACGTCCGCAAGGGCGGCAAGCTGCTGCCGGCAAGCTGGGAAGAAGCTTTGTCTACGGTGGCAGCACGCATCAAGAAGGCTGGCAACAAGGTTGGCGCTATCGCGGGTGACCTTGCTGCCGTCGAAGAGATGTATGCGCTGAAGGCTTTGCTGGCTTCGGTCGGCTCGGGCATGACTGACGTGCGTCCGGCAATGTCGGGTATCGATCCGTCAATGCCGCGTTCGGCTTATATCTTCAACCCGACCATTGCCGGGATCGAAGAAGCTGATGCCATCGTCATCATCGGTGCCAATCCGCGCAAGGAAGCGTCGCTGATCAATGCGCGTATCCGCAAGACTTGGCGCGGCAAGGGACTGCCGATTGCCGTGATCGGTGAGCAAGCTGACTTGACCTATGCCTATTCCTATCTGGGCGAAGGCTTCGAAACGCTGACTGACCTGGTCGAGGGCAGGGGCTCGTTCGGCGAGATTCTATCCAAGGCCCAGCGTCCGCTGATTATCGTGGGTGAGAGCGCTGTTTCGCACGCCTCGCTCGGCAAGCAGGTCGGCCGCGACACCATCGCACTGGCTGCCAAGCTGGCTACCGGCCCCAATGTCGTCGAAGGCTGGAACGGCTTTGCGCTGCTGCACAATGCAGCAAGCCGCGTTGGTGGTCTCGACATCGGCTTCGTGCCGCATGACGGTGGCGTTTGCTCGGCTGATCAGATCGCACTGGCCGGCAAGGGCGAGCTCGACGTGCTGTTCCTGCTCGGTGCCGATGAATACGACACCTCGGCGATCGGCAAGGCGTTTGTGGTCTATATTGGCTCGCACGGCGATGCCGGTGCGAACCGCGCCGACGTCATTCTGCCGGCCGCGACCTACACCGAAAAGTCCGGCACTTACGTCAATACCGAGGGCCGGGTACAGGTGACCAACCGCGCCGTGTTCCCACCCGGCGACGCCAAGGAAGACTGGGCGATCATTCGCGCGCTGTCGGGTGCCATCGGCAAGCCGCTGCCTTTCAACTCGCTGACCCAGTTACGCGCGGCTATGTATGCGGAGTTCCCGCATTTGGCCCGTATCGACCAGATCGCGGCCGGTTCGGTCGCCGATATCGCCAAGCTGGCCAAGGCTACCATCAAGACCAAGTCGGCGCCGTTTGGCTCGGCAGTGTCCGAATTCTATCTGACCAATCCGATTGCCCGGTCATCCGCCGTTATGGGCGAATGCGCCGCTACGGCTGCCGGCCTGCAGCAAGCTGCGGAGTAGGAGTATCATGGACTTTGTGAACTCCGCTCTAGACTACCTGCTTGGCATTCCTGTCCTAGGATGGGGCGTGCAGGTTGGCTTGGTCTATAAAGCGCTGCTGCTGCTGGTGTCGCTGCTGATCTTCACGGCGTTCATCCTTCTGGCCGATCGCAAGATTTGGGCTGCTGTGCAACTGCGTCGCGGTCCAAACGTGGTTGGTCCTTTTGGCCTGCTGCAGAGCTTTGCCGATTTGCTGAAGTTTGCGCTCAAGGAGCCGATCATTCCGGGCGGCTCCGACAAGGTGCTGTTCCTGCTGGCGCCGTTGCTGACCGCGACCCTGGCTTTGACAGGCTGGGCCGTGATCCCCTTTGGCCCTGGCGTCGTCATGGCCAATATCAACCTGGGCATCCTGTACCTGCTCGCCATTTCGTCGCTCGGCGTTTATGGCGTGATCATCGGTGGCTGGGCCTCCAATTCGAAATATCCGTTCCTCGGCTCGCTTCGCGCCGCGGCGCAAATGGTGTCATATGAGGTCTCTATCGGCCTCGTCATCATCACCGTGCTGCTCTGCGTAGGGTCGCTGAACCTTTCCGATATCGTGATCGCGCAGCAGGAAATGGGCCTTGCCCATATGCTCGGCGTGCCGTGGCTCAGTTTCTTGAACTGGTTCTGGCTGCCGCTGTTCCCGATGTTCATCATTTTCTACATTTCGGCCCTGGCTGAGACCAACCGCCCGCCATTCGATCTGGCGGAAGGCGAATCCGAGCTCGTCGCCGGCTTCATGACGGAATATTCGGCTACGCCCTACATGCTGTTCATGCTGGGGGAGTACATCTCGATCCTCTTGATGTGCGCCATGACCACCGTCCTGTTCTTGGGCGGCTGGGCTTCGCCGATCGACCTGCCGCCCTTCACCTGGATTCCTGGTGTGGTGTGGTTCGTAATCAAGCTGAGCATGGTGTTCTTCATGATCGCCATGGCCAAGGCCATCGTGCCACGTTATCGCTACGACCAGTTGATGCGTATCGGTTGGAAGCTGTTCCTGCCGCTGTCACTCACCATGGTCGTCATTGTTGCATTCGTCCTCCAGCTCACGGGCTGGGGCTGGCATGGAGGGATGGCTTGATGCGCGCCGCCCAGTTCGTAAACACGCTACTGCTCACGGAACTGGTGAAAGCCTTTTTCCTGACCATGCGCTACTTCTTCGCCCCGAAGCCGACCATCAACTATCCCTTTGAGAAGATGCATTACTCGCCACGATTCCGCGGTGAGCATGCGTTGCGCCGCTATCCCAATGGTGAAGAACGCTGCATCGCTTGCAAGCTGTGCGAAGCCATCTGCCCGGCCCAAGCGATCACCATCGAAGCCGGTCCACGCCAGAACGACGGCACCCGCCGCACTGTGCGATACGACCTCGACATGGTGAAATGCATCTATTGCGGCTTCTGCCAGGAAGCCTGCCCGGTAGACGCCATCGTCGAAGGCCCGAACTTCGAGTTCGCTACAGAAACGCGTGAAGAGCTGTACTTCTCCAAAGAGAAGCTGCTTGCCAACGGCGACCGTTGGGAGCGTGAAATCGCAGCCAACCTCAGCGCCGATGCCCCGTATCGCTGAGAGGGAAGAGCACATGACCC
>JAQGKG010000206.1 GCA_028290245.1 Devosia sp.
CTTGCTCACGGTCACATGGCCCAGGTCGATCACTTCGCCAACCGCCAAATCCTCGAAATGGCGGTGGCCCCTAGTAACAGGATTGGTCATTTGCTTGCCCTATACGTCAACGTGGCGGTTCTGCGCTTTCTGAGGGGGGAAGGCAAGGAACTCACGTCCCCGCCGCCAACCGCCCGGCCGCCCGAAACTCCAGCGGCGCCACGCTGCGTTTACGCCGGAAAGCCTTGCCTAGGTAGTTACCATCGGCAAAGCCCGTCGCCTTGGCAATCGCCACCACGCTCATGTCCGTGGCCAGCAGCAGGCGTTCGATCCGCTCCAGTCGCCGCTCCAATACGAAGTCTGATGGCGCAACGCCCACTGCCGCGCTGAACTGGCGCACGAAGTGGCTCCGGCTCATCTCTGCGACCGCGGCAAGGCGTTCCACCTGCAGAGGCAGCGCCAGGTTCGCCTCGATATGGGCGACCACGCGCGCTAGCGCCGTCGGCAAGCTGATCTCGGGGACCGTACTCGCGCCGAACACCCCATCATGCAGCGCCGCCATTGCCGCATATGCCGCGGCCGACGCCTCGCCCGGCGTGATGTCCGCCCGCTCGATCAATGTCAGGCAAGCGCCGGCTATGCGGTCAATCACTACGTCGGGTAGCGTAACCACCGGCCCGCGTGCATCGATCAGTTCGCGCGCCAGCCGCAGCGCTTCGCGCCCGTTCAGCACCATCCAGAAATATTCCCAGTGCCCGCCGCGCTCCAGCCAGTAGCGGTGCGCATGCGGCATTGACAGCACCATGGTTTGCCCCGGCACCAGCCGGTGATTGGCCCCGGCAAAATCCAGCCGGCCTTCACCCACCAGGGTGTGCTGCACCACCAAAAATGGCGCCGTGCCGCGCTGCAGTCCATTCCACGAATAAACTTCGTTCCGGCGTTGCTCATAGCCGGCGCTGATCGCCATGCAATGTAGCGGCATGGCGCTTTTCGGTAGCGTCAGGCGGCGAACGTCATGGCCGTGATCGAGCAGATCGGTAAGCACAAAATTACCCTGTTTGGCACAACCTTTCTCTACACCGACGAGCGCGTCAACGCTAGCAGTGTGTGAACGCATTCGCCTCATCGGTGAATCAGGGAGAAATCACATGTCATTCAAGGTTACGGTGATCGGCGCCGGCTCGATAGGCTTCACCAAGACGCTGATTTCGGACCTGCTCAAGGTGCCGGAGTTCGTGGGTTGCGAGTTCGCGCTGACCGATATCAATCCGCATAACCTCGACATGGTGAAGCAGGTCATCGACACCATCGTTTCGACCAATAATCTGCCCGCGAAGGTCAGCGCCACCACCGACCGTCGCGAGGCCATCACCGGCGCCCGTTACATCATGTCTTGCGTCCGCGTCGGCGGCCTCGAAGCCTTCTCGACCGATATTTCCATCCCACTGAAATACGGCGTCGACCAGTGCGTGGGCGACACCATCTGCGCTGGCGGCATCCTTTATGGCCAGCGCAACATCCCGGTGATCCTCGATTTCTGCAAGGATATCAGGGAAGTAGCCGAGCCCGGCGCGCTGTTCCTCAACTATGCCAACCCGATGGCGATGAACACCTGGGCCGCGGAAATGTACGGCGGGGTCAATGTCGTCGGCCTCTGCCACGGCGTGCAGCATGGTGCGCACCAGATCGCCGAAGTGCTCGGCGTCACCGATGACGAGCTGGAATATGTCTGCTCGGGGATCAATCACCAGACCTGGTACATCGATATCCGGGCCAAGGGCCGCAAGGTCGAGGCAGCCGAGCTGATCGCCGGTTTCGAGGCGCATCCGGTCTATTCAAAGACCGAAAAGGTCCGCATCGATGTCCTGAAGCGCTTCGGCGTCTACTCCACCGAAAGCAACGGCCACCTCAGCGAATACCTGCCGTGGTATCGCAAGCGCCCGAACGAGATCAATCGCTGGATCGACATGAGCGACTGGATCCACGGCGAAACCGGCGGCTACCTGCGCTACTCGACCGAGCGCCGCAACTGGTTCGAAACCGATTTTCCGATGTTCAAGGAACAGGCGACCAAACCGCTGAGCAAGCACAAGCGGACCAGCGAACACGCCAGCTACATCATCGAGGCAATGGAAACCGGGCGCCCGTATCGCGGCCATTTCAACCGCCGCAACAATGGGATCATCACCAATCTGCCCGATGACGCGATCATCGAAAGCCCCGGCTATGTTGACCGTTTCGGCATCAACATGGTCGAAGGCATCACCCTTCCGACCGCCTGCGCCGCCACCTGCTCGGTCTCGATTTCGGTACAGCGCCTGTCGGTCGAAGCCGCGATGACCGGCAATCTCGATACGCTGAAACTCGCCGTGTTGCATGACCCACTGGTCGGCGCCATCTGCACCCCCGACGAAGTCTGGGCCATGGTCGATGAGATGGTCGTCGCCCAGGCCGAATGGTTGCCTCAGTATGCCAAAGCCATTCCAGCAGCCAAGCAGCGCATGGCCAATTCGACCGTCAAGACCAGCGACTGGCAAGGCGCCGCCCGCAAACCGGTCCGCTCCGTGGAAGAACTCCGCGAAGTGGTCGGCGGCCACCACTAAGTTTCAGACAAGTCCTCCCGGATAGTGGGCGCCCTTCGCGGTGC
>JAQGKG010000219.1 GCA_028290245.1 Devosia sp.
CCGGCAAGATCGTTTCCTACGCGCAGGGCTTTGCGGTGATCGCCAAGGCCTCCGAAGAAAACGGCTGGGCGCTGCCACTGGCAACGATCGCCAAGATCTGGCGCGCTGGCTGCATCATCCGTTCGCGCTTCCTCGATCAGATGGCTTCGGCTTATGCGAAGGGCGGCAATGTGAACCTGCTCGTGGTGCCCGACTTTGTGACGCTGATGAAGGATAGCCATCCATCGCTGCGCAAGGTGGTGGCTGCAGCGGCCCAGGGCGAATTTCCAATGATTTGCCTGTCGGCGGCCCTGAGCTATTTCGACAGCTACCGCCAGGCTCAGGGCACGGCAAACCTGACCCAGGGCCAGCGCGACTTCTTCGGGGCACATGGCTTCGAGATCGTTGGTCGCGGTTCGGATTTGCACGGCACCTGGCCGAGCACGCTGGGCAAGTAAGCCCTGCCAAGAATTGGAAAAGCCCCGCTTCGCGCGGGGCTTTTTTTATGCCAGTGACTTGAACATCACGTAGCTATCGACATAGCCGTGGACCGGGTGGTTGAAGGCTTGGGGCAGGGTGCCGACGACGTCGAAGCCGAGGCGCTGCCACAGGGCGACGGCGCGTGTGTTAGTCGAGACGACGTGGTTGAATTGCATGGCGCGGAAGCCGCGTTCCCTGGCGCGGACCAGCGAGTGCTCGCACATGGCGCGGGCAATGCCTTTGCCCTGGGCGGCAGGCGCGGTCATGTAGCCGCAATTGGCGACATGGGCGCCGCCGCCTTGCTGGTTGGCCATCAGATAGTATGTGCCGAGGATAATGCCGTCCTGCTCGGCGACAAACACCTCGTGGGTTGGGCCGAACCAGTAGGCTTGAACCCCTGCTGCGTCGAGATTGCTGGCGATGGCATAGGTCTCGCCTGCTGCTAGAGTGGGCGCTACTATGGCGAGAACGGCTCGAATGTCGGCTTCAGCGGCGGGGCGGATTATTGTCTGGGTCATCTTCTATCGGCGCAACACGCAATTGTCCGGGCCGTGGGGTTTCGGGCGCGTGTGGGTGATTGGCAACGCTGGGCCGACTCCCTAGCTCAAATCGCCAGGCGGCAAAGCCGAACACCATTAGCGAAACCACTACAGCGATGCAGCAGGCCACAAATGGCGCGCCCGGGAAGTAATGGTCCGAGTCCGGCGCGCTCGTGTAGTAGGAAAAAATCTGGGTGGCGGCCAGTGGGCCGATGATTGTTGCCAACGAACTGGCAGCATTGACTGCGCCTTGCAGCTCGCCTTGGCTGTTGTCGGGCACCTGCCGTGACAGCACGCCATTGATGGCTGGTGGGGCTAGACCGCTGACCGTGCCCACGGCGATGAACAGGTAGAGCTGGTAGATATCGGCGGAGAAGGCAATGCCGGCAAAGGCCGTGGCCGCTGCCAGCAGGCCGACGATGCCCACTGCCGGTTCGCCAATTCCCTTGGAGAGAGGCGCGGCGAGAACCGCTTGGCTAAAGGCGAAGCCAATGCCGAAAGCGCCGAGCGTGCGGCCGATGGAAGAGGAGGTGAAGTTGAATACTTCCACGGTGAAATAGCTGAAAATGGTCGGCAGTGCCTGCGTCGCTAGTTGCAGAAAAAAGAGCACCGTGAGCAGCCAGAGCACCGCTGGATATTTGCGCAAGGCGGCCACGGCGCCGAAGGGGTTGGCGCGGCGGATGTCGAACTTGCGGCGGTTGGCCTTGGGCAGGCTTTCGGGCAGCACCAGCAGGCCGAACAGGAAATTAGCAAAGGCCAGAGCTGCGGCGGCATAGAAGGGTACGCGCGGGCCTAGTTCGCCCAATTCGCCGCCGACTACCGGGCCAATGATAAAGCCCAGGCCAAAGGCGGCACCGATCAGGCCAAAGCGATGCGTCCGCTTATGCGGCGGGGTGATATCGGCCATGTAGGCGGTGGCTGTGGCGAGTGCGGCGCCAGCGATACCGGCAATGATGCGACCGATGAACAGGTACCAGACGAAGGGCGCGATCGACATCATAAGGTAGTCGAAGGTAAGGCCGAGCAGGGAGGCCAGCAGGATGGGCCGGCGGCCATAGCGGTCTGACAGGTTGCCCAGAACCGGCGAAAAAACGAACTGCATGAAGGCGTAAGCGAAAACCAGATAGCCGCCGATGACGGCCGCATTGGCGACGCTACCGCCGGTCAGGTCTTCCAGCAATTCCGGCAGCACCGGGACAATGATGCCAACACCGATCATGTCCAGCAGGATCGTCAACAGAATGCAGGTAAGGGCCAGGCGTGAGCGGGTCGCTGATTGCATACTGGTTGCGCTAACCTTCGTTGACTCGGCGGGCCTTTGTGTGTCGCGCAGTTGACACAGCCGAGCCTTTCAACGCAAGGCCGTAGGGGACCGTAAAGTTCCATCCGCAATGCGTCACTGTGGCTTTTTCGGGCTCGGTGCAGGCCGAACTTCGTGGCCGTAAAGCCAGGCCAAGCGGCGCAGGTGACCACGGCTGCCTTGCAGGCGGATGCCAAGATTGCGCGCAACGCTAAATGGCCAACGCATATGGAAAATACGGCCATTGCTGGCGGAGGTGCTGGCAACACGCGCGACGCGTTTCTGGCGGACTTGCTGGTATTTTTCGAAGGCGGATTCAGCGTCGGGTTCGTTGATCAGCAACGGGGCGAGCACGGCAGCATCCTCGATTCCCATGGCGGCGCCTTGGGCCTGGAACGGCACCATGGCGTGCGCTGCGTCGCCCAGAATGCCGATGTTTCCGGTGTGCCATTTGGGAGTGCTGACGGTGTAGAGCGGCCAGGGGGTCCACGTGTCTCCGGCGGCGGTCAGAAGCACATCGATGCGCGGGCTAGGGCGGAAGGCCTTTGGTAGAGCGGGGATATTGCCGAGTTCGCTACTTTGCTGTTTCACCTGGGCGAACAGCGCGAGATTGACCTGACGCCGATGCGGCAGGGGATAGCAGACGAGGTGATAATTGGGCCCGAACAGCACCGAGACCTTGTCGAGCGCTATTTGCCCGGCCACTGAATCAAATCGCACAAGTGCCCGCCACGCCACACGATTTCCGTATTGGGCGGTTGGGCCGTCTAGCAATTTGACGCGGGTTTGGGAGTGGACACCGTCAGCGCCGATGAAGGCGAGGCCTCGGCCGGTGCGGCTTTGGCCGTTAGCTTCATCGATGGAAACCGTGACGCCGCGGGCGTGGGAGACGACGTCCCAACTACGGACGCCGAACAGGATGTCGATGTTGGCGAAGCGGCGGCAGGCCTTGTAGAGCGCGTCGGCCAAGTCGGCCCGGTGCATGACGGCGTAGGGTGCGCCGAAGGCGTCCCGCATGGCGGGGCCGAGTTCCATGGTGACCAATAGCTTAGGGGAGCGGTAGGGATAAATGTCGATGCCGGCGGGCTCGAGGCTGCGGGCAGTGAGCGCTTCGTCGAGCCCGAGATTGTTGAGTATTTTCCGGGCGTTAGGGCTGATTTGCAAGCCGGCGCCGAATTCGGAAATGGTGGCGCTGCGCTCGAGGACCACCACCGTCGCGCCGAATTTTGCCAGTGCCAAGGCCAGCGTCAGCCCGGAAATTCCGGCGCCGGCGACGTAGAACGTGCCCGTCATGGGTCGAACTCAGGCGGCGTCGAAAATGGCTGAAACGGGGTTGGCGGTGCCTTCGGGGAGACGCGAATTGTACACGTAATGGGTTGAACAATAAGGACAAACGATCTCGTTGTCCTTGCCCATGTCGAGATAGATATGGGGGTGGTCGAACGGGGGCAGGGCGCCGACGCACTGAAATTCCTTGGAGCCGACCTCGATTTGACGAAGCCCCTCGGTGTTATGGAAATGGGGCGTGGTGCCGTGTGCCATGACGATAAACCTGTTTGATTTGGCCGGACCATATGCCAAGGACGGGGCGAAAGAAAGGGTTCACACCCTATTCGCCAAAGGGTCGCATCGGACCGCATTCTGTTAGCATTATGCTAGCGTTGAGGTCGCATTTCAGTAGCAGGATTGCAGCATTGCCCCAATTTGTCTCCGACGGTTTGAAGCTGGCTTATGAGTCCGCAGGCGAGGGTCTGCCGGTGCTTTGCATCCATGGCTTTGCCTCGAGCGGCAAGGTCAACTGGATCGATACCGGCTGGGTCGAGACGCTGACCGGGGCGGGCTATCGCGCCATCACGCTGGACAATCGCGGGCATGGCAATTCCGACAAGCCGTATGACCCCGAGCGCTACTATCCGCACGACATGGCCAATGATGCGGTGGCGCTGCTCGACCATCTGGGAATCGAGCGCGCCGCTATTCTAGGCTACTCCATGGGCGCGCGGATATGTGCCTTCATGGCGTTCGAGCATGAAGGGCGGGTGGCCTGCGCAATTTTTGGCGGCATGGGGATGAACCTGATCAACGGGCTGAGCGATGGCAACGACATCATCGCTGGCTTGCGGGCGCCGACGCTGAGCGAGTTGACCCATCCGACAGCGCGGCAGTTCCGGATTTTTGCAGATCATACAGGGGCGGATCGGGAAGCGTTGGCGGCTTGCATGGAGACATCGCGGCAGCCGATGGCGCGGGCCGATGCGCGGCGGATCAACGTGCCGGTGCTGGTGGCCGTGGGCGAGGCGGATGATATGGCGGGTTCGCCTGAGCCGCTGGCCGAGCTGTTGCCGCATGCGGAAGCGTTCGTCATCCCCAAGCGCGACCATATGCGGGCGACGGGCGACAAGGCTTTCAAGACCGCGGCGCTGGGGTTTCTGAGCAAGACGTTCGCCTGATACAGGCAATCGTGAACCAATCAGCATGTCGGGGCTTTGTTTTGGAGCACCAGATAGCTTATATCGGTATCTATCGATGAAGCGGAGACGCGCCATGGCAGCCAACGCCAAGACAGCAGCGGGAATCAAGACGGTCGATCCCGTGTGGGAAGCTGTGCGCGCCGGAGCTCGGCAGATCGTAGCGTCTGAGTCGTCGCTGGCTAATATGGCCGTGTCGGCGATTCTCAACCACGAGACGTTCGAACAGGCGCTGGCGCATCGTTTGGCTGCCCGGTTGGACCATGACGACGTGTCGGCTGATCTGATCCGCCAAGCCTTTGCCGAGACGCTGCAGGATGCGCCTGAAATTGGCATCAATGCGCGGGTTGATCTCGCGGCGACGTTGGAGCGCGATCCAGCATGCCACCGGGCGATCGAGCCGCTGCTGTATTTCAAGGGTTATCAGGCGATCCAGACGCATCGCTTTGCCTATGCCATGCTGAAGGCCGGGCGACGCGACTTTGCGCTGTATCTGCAGAGCCGGTCGAGCCAGGTGTTCCAAGTGGACATCAATCCAGCCGTGGTTATCGGCAAGGGCATCATGCTCGATCACGGCACCGGGCTGGTGATCGGCGAGACGGCTGTGGTGGGCGACAATGTGTCGATGCTGCAGAACGTTACGCTGGGCGGCACTGGCAAGTCGGATCAGGATCGCCATCCCAAGATCGGCAATGGCGTGCTGATTGGCGCCGGCGCCAAGGTGCTGGGCAATATCATTATCGGCGAATGCTCACGCATAGGCGCGGGTTCGGTGGTGCTGAAAGAAGTGCCGCCGCGGGTGACCGTTGCGGGCGTGCCAGCCAAAGTGATCGGCGAGGCCGGTTGTGCCCAGCCGGCGTTGGTTATGGATCAGATGGTCCTCGTCTACGATCTTGCCGTAGACCCTTCGTAAATGCTACTGCGGCGGCCATCTACCGCGGCCTTCTGCGCTTCCGGTGCTCACGTACCCAAACGTACGCTGCGCCATAGCCCTGCGAGCGTAGCTCTTCAGGCGTTCTTCGATTGAAAATGTCCACCGGACATTTTCCAAGGAATCTCAGAACTTCTCGAACGCCACGGCATCTGACTCACCGCAGCGAATTTCCAAACGGTCTCCAAGCGGCAAGACCGCGAGAGTGGTTGTCACCGCTAAAATGGCACCGTTGTGGGGTTGTGCGCGTTGAGCTTGTGACTAGATTGCCGGCTAACGCAAATCAGCAGGATATTGACATGAAGCAGCCCGAAATCATCAAACTGCAGAAGTTCCTGCAACTGAAATTCGGTAACAAGAACATCGACGTGCGGCCGCGCGTGAAGCTCAACGATTCCGTGGAAGTATTCATCGGCGACGAGTCGATCGGCCTGATCCACGCCGACGACGAAGACGGCGACAAGTCGTATATCTTCAACATGTCGATTTTGGATATCGATCTGGAAGACATCAGCTAAGGCTGATCAGATTTGACGAACACATCATCCCCGCGAAAGCGGGGATTTTTGTTTGTGTGACGCGGAGCGGCCCGCCAGTCACCAAGCCCCAATAGGCTCCAGCCAACGTTGAATTTGGGGGTCCAATTCGCGCCAGGATTGGAGCAGGGCGGCGTCGAAGGTGTAGATGGCGGCTATGCCGCTGCTCAGGTAGGCGGTGCGGACGCATTGCGCGGCGGCGCGGCCGGCGACGGGTTGCTGGCATTTGGCGACGAAGGGGTTGGGGGAGAGGGCGTCGTACCAGACGTTTTCTCCGGCGTAGCCGTCTTTGGGCTGCATCGGCTTGCCGACGAGGCCGGGGACGCCCTGCAGGGTTTCGTCAGCGAATTGGTGCAGGTATACGCGATCAAGCAGGGTGGCGCTGCTGCGGGCGCGACTGGGCGGCAAAAGGGTGACGTCGATGGGGACGGGGTGCTGTGCCCCGGCAGGTGAAATCATGATGCGCAGGTCGATCTGGTCGGTGAAGCCGCTGCGAATCTGCTCGCCATAACGAAACCATGAGCGTGGAATGGCCAATTCGCGGCCAGAAATGGTCTGAAAAACCGGGTTAGAATCAGCCAGAGTCGGCGCCGGAACGCTCTCTACACGGCCCATTTCGTCGATGAGATACGCCGCTCCAACAGCTAGCAGCAGAGCGAAAACTGCAATGTAAGCAAGGTTGTAGACCAGCGAAGGCCGAGCCTTGCTGGGCTGTATCGGTGCCGAATGTGAGCCCATCTCCAGCATTAACCAGTTTTATCGAGGGGAGGTGACAGCCCATGAGGCAGTCCATATGCTTAATGAAGGGTTAATATCTGCGCGCAAGCGTAGCGACGACGGGGACGACGGATGACCAAGGAACTTATACTTGCGGCCTTCCTGATCGGCGTCGGGCTGTGCATCGCGGGGGCGGGTACGCATCTGTATCAGTGGCGCGCGAAGCAGCAGGCGATGCTGCGCTACGATGGCAAAACCTTCGTATCGTCGATGGGCAACCTTGCGATGAGCTTCATCTGCGGTCCCTACATCATGCTACAGCTTGGCTGGCAGCATGAGGATGACGGCACCTTGTCGATGACCTCGGCACTGGTTTCAGCCGTGGTAGCGTTCGGTTGGGCTTTCGTGACAGGGCTGCTGTTCATGGGTGCCTATGTGGCGATCCGGTATTAGAAAATATTCCCTGCGGATTCGAAGACGCGGTGGAACCAAATTGAAGAGGGCGCGTTCTATACGTATCCTCCAAAGACAGATACCGGCCTCAGCGTTTCACCCGCTGAGGCTTTTTTTGTCTCGATCCCCGATCGTAGAGGCAAAAGCAATGAGGCCAGCGTGGATCGCTCCATGCTGGCCTCATTCATCAGTCCCCTATCAGGGATAGGCTGGGTTTCTCAACCCGGGCGGAGACTGGAATTCTGGGCGTCTTGTTGACTGCCCCGTATTACTTGATGGCAGCGGTGATGGTGATGTTGCGGTCGTCCATCATGTCGACCCACTGGCCGGCGTTGGCTTGGGACTGGCGCTTGATGAACTGGTAGGGGGTCTGGCTCCACAGATCGACCGAGCCGACCTGGTTGTCGAGCACGAGGTCGCCGCGATCGGTGCGGACCAGCAGCACGGCATGGCCTTCGCCATTGGCCTGCTTGACCACCGTCATCAGCAGGGTGCTGGCGGGCCAGCCGGCATTGATCAGCTCGCGGCGCTTGGCTAGGGCGTAGTCTTCGCAATCGCCGTAGCCGTTCGGATAGGTCCAAAATTCGGAGATCTGGTAGAGGTCCTGGTCGGTGACGGGAGTCACGGTCTGGTTGACGTAGGCGTTGACGTTGAGGAGTTGGCTCCAGCGCTGGTCATCGAGCGGAACGGTCGCGACGGGATTGGCATTGACGCGGCATTCTTCAGGGCGGCTCTTGCAGAATTCCATATGGCCAACCGGAATGCTGGTGGCCGTGGTGCCGGTCTGGATGAAGGCGACGTTGCTAGTGTCCAGCGCCTGGACGGGAGCGGCGAAAGCGGCGAGCGCCAAAATGGCCCCCATCAACGCGGTTCGCAGTCCCTTTTTGTTCGATGACATTGTGCAGTCTCCCTGATGGAGACCAAGTTACGGAACGCGGATTAGGCCGATCCGAAAACTGAGATGCACATTTTATGCGTGTTTTATCGATTGGATTCTGGGTGGATTAACCATGCGTGGCAGGTGTCGCCGAAAGCTCTGTGGCGGAGAGTCTGATGCGGGGTGGCGCCGGCATCTCAGGATGGGGTCCGGCCTTCGCCGGAATGACATCGCGGTGGGGGATGGCCTGCTTGGCTCTAAATCGCTCCACTTAGCGATTGGCCCTGCGATGGTCGGCTCTAGTTCATCCGCAGGTTTTGTTGGATGACCGTGATCATTTCCTGGGCGGAGGCGAATTCGACGGCGACGCCGTTTTGGAAGTGACGGACGACGCGGGCGCGCATGCGGCCCAGCGTGATCGGCGTGCCCATGGCGGGCCGGACGTCGAGTTCGACGGCGGCGCCCGAGAGGGAGATGTCGATGATCTTGCAATTGTAGCGGCGGCCATCGTCGAGCACGACGGTGGAGTGGCGAATATCGGGGACGACGCGCTCGTGGCGGCGGTCTTCCGGCAGATTGAGTACATCCTTGTTGGCGAGCCAGGTGAGTTGGGCTGCCATCTTGTCGCGCTTGCGGGGGGAAGCGGCGATGTCCATCAGGAAGCCGCCTTCCATCTGATTCTGGATGGTGCCTTCGATGCGGCCGATGTGGTCGATATAGGCGATGACCTTTTCGCCATCGACACCAGCGACTGGCGCGATGACCACGGCGTCGCCGGGGGACATTTCCAGTATTTGGCAGGGGAATTCGCGGCGGTCGGCCAGCATGTAGCGGCCAAGCACCGAGACGCGGACGCGCTGGAAGCGACTGGCCTCCGCACGCGTGCGATTGGGGGCAATGAACTGCGATGAAGGAAGGTTGTCGCTCAGCATTGCCGGACCGCCAGGGCACACGATATCTTGAGCAAACTAGCGCGTCTTAGTTAACGCAAAGTGTTTTCGATCGCCAATCCGCGCGGTGAGATTCCGCGCAGATCGCTGATATTTAAATGAAATGCCGCGTTTCCTTACGGCAAATTGCTACTGGCGGCCGCCGTCGATGACGGCGAGATGGGCGTAGCGGCGGGCGGTGCGGCCATAAACCACGGCAGGCATGGCGATGGGGGCAGGGCCGGAGACGAAGTTGCTTTCATTGACGACGCTGGCAGCGACTTCGCGAACCGAATCCTCAAAGGCGACGTCGTCAGGCCAGATCAGGCGCAGGCCGGTGATGCGCTGTTCCATGATAGGCTGCACGCCGAGCCAATAGGGCTCATCGAGGGCAGTCATGGCGCCAAGCAGGCGGGTGTGGGTCGATCCATTGTGACGCAGCGGCATCAGGATGGTTTCGAAGCTGACCTTGGTATGCAGCGCGGTGGTGCCCTGGAAGGTGACCAGCGCCACGGCGTGATCTTCGGTCACGGCGCGCATCAGGGTTTCCATGGCATCGTGATCGCGGTCATGCCAGAGGGCCGAAAAGGAACGGCTCTTGAGTTCGCGGCAATAGGCGGTGCACAGGTGGCTGCCGGCAAGGCGGAACGAGAATTTTTCGCTCTCATCGAGCTCCAGGATGAAAGTATTGGCCAGCGCCTCGCGAATACGCGTCGGGTCGATATCCTTGCGGTCGGGCGCGCTACGAGCACCACGAATGGTGTTCCAATATTCGTAAAGCGTCCTGGTACTTGTTTTTTGCATTGTTCTCTCGACCCGCCCAATATAGGCGGGCGCTCCCCCTGTGGAGTGCAGCCGCCGCAAGGTCGACAGTGTCAAAACCCGGCGACAAAAGCCCTCTTAAAGAAGAGTTAAGGTTAACGTCGGCGGCGGCATGTGGAAAAGAACAGCGTAAGGCGCAGGGCGCCAGCGAGTCGGAGCGAAACGATGAATGAACAAGGTCAGTTGCCAGTGAATCCGAGCCAGAGAACGCGGGAACCGGTTTTCCTGTTGCCGGGCTCGGTTACGGCGGTGATTGGCGTGCTGATCGCCATTCATCTGGCATCAACCCTGGTTCTTAACCCGGACGGCTATGTGCAACTGGTATTTTGGTTTGCCTTCCAGCCGTTGCGCATCGTGGCGGCGGGGAGCGATCCGTCGCTGGCGATTCCATTGCTGTGGACGCCGTTCACCCATGCGCTGATGCATGGCGGGTGGGAACATGTGCTGGTCAACTCGGCATGGTTCGCGATTTTCGCGACGCCGGTGGCGCGGCGCTACGGGGCAGGGCCGATGCTGGCGATCTTCTTTGTGTCGGCAGCGGCCGGCGCGGCGTTATTTGCGGCGACGACGCTATTGTCAGGGGCATATCTGATCGGTGCATCGGGCGGCGTGGCGGGACTGACGGGGGCGGCGTGCCGGTTCATTTTCCAGCCGGTGATCGTGGCGGAGCATCCCGAGACCGGGCAGCGCGTGGTGGTTGGGCGGAAGCTGGCGAGTTTTGCCGACCTGTGGCGCGATAGCCGGGCGCGGTTCTTCATCCTGATCTGGGTGGTGCTGAATGCGGCCGTGCCGCTTTTGCCGCTGGTGACGGGCATGGAGATGTCGGTGGCGTGGCAGGCCCATCTCGGCGGGTTTTTTGCCGGGATACTGATGGTCGGGTTATTTGAACGAAAGAGTTAAGCCGCCTTGGTGCGGGTGATTTCGGCGGTTTTGGTTAGTACCCATGCGAGTGCCACGAGGAAGATCAGGCCGGAGCCGAGGATGATGCCGTCGAAGATGGGGTCATTGCCGGGATTGGCGGCTTTGACTGATTGCAGCAGCATAGACAGCACGGTGCCGGTGGCGAAGACGGCGAGGCCTTGGCGGCCCATGAGGCGCAGGGGCGTGGCGATGGCTGAGGCGGCGACGCGGCGCATGATGGGCAGGCTGCCGAGGACGTAGAATAGCGCCAGGGCGTGCAGGAGGCGTGGCAGCGACAGGAAGGTCTTGTCGAACCAGGTGATGTAGAATGGCACGCCCATGCTGCTGAGCCAGCCCATGGCGCGGTTCATGGTAGGGCCGACGGGTGGGACTTTCATCCACAGTAGGGTGAAGACCAGAAATGCTGCCGCGAGCCAGAACAGCACCGGCGACCATGGGATGAAGCGGCCTCGCACTTTCATCGCAGCGCCAGAGAGCAGGCCGATTACGAATAGAATCTGCCAGGAGAACGGGTTGAAGAACCACCCGCCCGGATTGGGGAAGGCGGGGAGGTTTAGTCGGAACTGGCCGGCGACGACCCACAAAGCCACCGACGCGATGAGCACCAGCCATGGCTTGCGCAGTCCGGCCATCAGGATCAGTGGCGTGGCCAGCAGCAGGGTCATGTAGAGCGGCAGGATGTTGAGATAGCCGAGCTGGTGGGTCAGCAGCGGAATGCCGATCAGCGTGCC
>JAQGKG010000226.1 GCA_028290245.1 Devosia sp.
GAAGAGTGACAGCCGAAATTATAGGACCACAAAGCCCGCATCACGCGGGCTTTTTGCTTCCTTAGTCTTCGAAGCGCGTTTTTCGAGAGTGTGATCGCTTCACAAACTCCTCCAACCGGAGACCAGAACCACAGGTGTGATGTTCGGCACGCGATCAAGCTTTACCAGTCATTCCAAAACTGGACTAAGGCGGACAAGAACGTCGTGCATTCACCTCCTAAGGCTACCGGAGAAAAACCCCAAGCAAACTGGTCTAAGCGCGAGTTTCGGCTACTAAATGAGACCCGCACCGTTGAGGAGAACTGGACATGTCCACGTTCTTTCTTTTCGAAGCCAGCAAGCCGGACGGTACGACCTATCGCTTCGCCTTCGCACTCAACATGCACTGGGCTTCGTGGTTGGTCTCGATTAGCCGGCTGTTCTAAGACTAAGGAAAAGGCGTCCTGGCAACGGGGCGCCTTTTTCCTATTCACAGATCGATTTGTGACTAGGAAGAGACTTGCCCGTGAGGGCTGGCTGCTAAGTAATTGAAAAGATTTGGCTGGGGAGCCTGGAGTGGAACCAAGATCGACGGAATGAGAGTCCGCTAATCTACTTATGCGCAATTAGAAGTCGTTCCGCTTCCGGCCCCAAGTCTGCCACCGACACTGCCGCGCACTGAACGGCTGCTTTCCATCATGACGTGACTAGGAGCGGACAGACCGCTTCCGGCCCCATCGCTGCCATCAATCCCAAGCAGCTGCACCACCCAGGGCAGGTCGGAAGGAACCGAGGTCAAGCCTTGGGAATGTGGGGCGCTCAACAACGAAACGCCCAAGCTGCACTCACGCCTCCAAGATCTTCAGTTCAATAGTCTCAAGTTTGGAACCGCCCGCTTCACATTTGCTGATGTTTCGGCACCGTAGCGTTCCAACTCGCCAACATTTTCAAGGAGCAACGCTGATGCGCGTGAGAGTGCCGCCTCGATACGCCGCCGAATACTAGCGGGCGCCGGGCCTATCGGCGCGGACTGATCAGCAGGGTGCTGGATGAATATCAGACCCAGTTCTCCAAAGCCCGTCTTCAGTTCAAGGTCGCTGGCTATCGCAGTAGCAACAGCCAGATCTGATCCTGCAGCACACGATCCAAACGTCGTCACATCGCCGAAGACGAGCTCCTCACCCGCTCTGCCCGCCATGATTATGGCAAGCACGTCGTTCCAGGTCTGCTCCATATGGAAACGCTCTGCCGCAAGGCCGTGAGCGAGAAGCTTGCCCAAATCCCGGGTGTTGGGATCCATCTCTGACAGACCCAAGATCTGAGCCACAACCTCTTGTGCCTTCCGATAGACGGCAATGCGTCGGCGCGTTTGAGGCGCCAATTTCGCCAAAGGATCTGGAACGAGTGCGTCTATATCGGCGATAGAAAACTGATGGCTCCCTCGACGCGCGGAGGCTTTTGCCGCGCGTACTAGTTTTTCAACATCGGCCCCAGTGTGCTCCCTCAGGCGACTGGCAAGAGTGCCTAAGTCCTGCGCCGGTACATCCCCACCGACATAGCGCGCCAGAATAGCTGCTATCGCCTCCGCATCGGGGAGGCCGATCTGGATGATACGGTCCAAACGTCCTGAACGCGTCAGTGCTGGATCAATGCGCTCGACATGATTGGTCGCGCCGACGATCACCACGCCGGTGTGGAGAGTGTCTCAGCGACGAGCACCAGGATCAGATTGATGATTTGGCTCCAGTACTCAACATAGTCGCCCGAAACACTGGCGCGGCTTGAGATTCCATCAATTTCGTCGACAAGTAGAACACAAGGTGCTTTGGAGATCGCCTCAGCGAAGACCTCCTTCATGCGGTTGAGAGTACCCGAAAGGGTTTTGTGTGTGTTCCACTCGGGCCACACTCGAGGCGATCAGCGGAACCTCAAGGCTGTTGGCCAGCACCGCGGCAAAGCTTGTTTTTCCAGTGCCAGGCGCGCCGCTGAGCACGACAGCACGGTGATCGACCTCGTCCCAGTTGAGCGTTCCTGCTCGCCATAGCATCATGTCCTGACCAAGCTCCAAGGCCCAGGTCTTGGCCTCACCATAGCCCGCAAGATCGGCGATCTGAACGGTTGCTAACTGGGGCACCACTTTTGCAGGTGTGACGATCTCCTGCAGACCGGCAAGGCAAACCTCTGCGGGCCGAGCCCGGCGAACGTGTGCCACAAGGTTCTCGGTGCGCAGCTTGTCCGCATACCTGAAATCAAGAACGCCCAAGGGCACCTCTTCATGAGCAACCTCAAACAGTAGCGCGAGCATGTCTGCTGTCATGGCAGGCAGATCCAACACCAGATCTGCACCTGCAAGAGCGTTTGGCACTGAATCCCCATCGGCCAAGGTGCAAAACACGGGGAGACACTGCTCGGCAGCTTGTGCGATGGAGCGAACCATCAGATCGGTATATCGCACGCGTGCATCGCTGATCACGACCAAGCGATCTTCAGCGTTTATGCCATAATGCGGGTTGTAGGCAGCTTTGCCCGTTTCATGGCGCATGGCGTCCGCCAGCACCAGGCCCACCGCATCTGCATCATCACCCACTCTGCACTTGATCACAATGAAGCTCTTGGTGGCCGCCAAATCTTGAATGGTGGGATGGTAAGGGGCAAGGCAATGCGCCAAGGCGATCGCATATGCAGCTCTGTCAGTGGGCAGCCGGATACTCGTCTGCAGCTTCTTGGTGACAGACGCTTCTTCTGCGTCGGCGCTGCAGTCTCTTGCAAGTTCTGCGGCCGCTCGGTGACGGAGGCCGCGAACCAGTTGCAGCGCAAGATCGTAGGCGAGCGTAGCGGCCGCACGTGGTGATGTGGTTGTCTTTGAGTTTGCCATTGTATTCCTCGGACACCAGCCGCAGCCGGTCATCATGTTGATGGTTGTCAGAGGAGGCGGCTAAGCGAGATCGCTATCGGCAGGCTCTCCATTACCTAGACAAAGAACAAACCCAGAACAAAGTCAAGCCATAGCCCAGAGAATAACACAGAGATGCCAGGAGAGCGCGTTTTGCATCAGCAGTAAAATTTGCCTACCGGGCAGCTGATCGCACCTCTGAAGATTATCGTCAACAGCTGCAGGTGGAGACGAATAAATGTGCCAACGAGTGGGTGAAATTGCCTGAAAACGGGCCTTTGAAAAAAGGGGGAACTGTGAGAAGCCTCTAACTTTCAACCGCTTAATCCCCCATTCCTATAAGGCAATCTAGCCAGTCTTAGTGGGGCCCTACAAGCATTCCGTACGGCAAGGAATCCCACTCACAAAGTTGCGAGCGATTGCTCCTGTTAAGGTTTGCAGAGTATTGCTATTTGGTGCGGAAATGGCCGCCGAGTCCCTCCCGACCGCGTGAATTGGCCATAATAGCGTTGCCGTGCATGGAGCTCTGATGAACAAGATCCTGGTGTCCCTGGTCGCCGTTTTGGCCGGCATTGGTAGTGTTTTGCCTGGCGTGGCCCAGGAAGTAGTGGCCGGGCTGGCCGCCAGTCCCATCATCATCGCGCCGCCCCAAACGCCGCTGGCGCAGACCATCAAGGTCGGTCTCTCGACCGCCTATAATGGCGCTCCCAAGGACACCACCGCCTATACCGAGGCGCAGAAGCTTTACTTCTTTTATGGCGCCCGCCATTTCGAACCGATCTGGCTGAGCACCGCCGCCAATGGCGACGTGGCGTTTTCCGAACCGGCACAGAAAATTCTCACGCTGTTCGAAGCTGCCGAGAGCGAAGGCCTGCGTCCGTCCGACTACCTGACGCCCGACCTCAACCCCGCCGGTGCAAAGGGCGATCCGCTCAAGCTTGCGGCGCTCGAAACTGCATTTTCCGGTGCTGCCCTGCGCTACGCCACGCACCTTTATAACGGCCGTATCCTGCCGCAGTCCGTCGATGCCAATCTCGACATCCAGCCCAAAAAGCTCGACGAAGCCGCTCTGCTGGTTCAACTGGCCCTAAGCCCCGATCCCGTCTCTGTCCTGACCGCGCTTGAGCCAACCCATCCCGAATTCCTGGCGCTGAAGTCTGCGCTGGCCACCTTCGACGACAGCAAGACCGATCGTCCGATCCAGATCGCGACAGGCCCCAGCCTCAAGCCCGGCATGATCGACGCCCGGGTCCCAACCTTGCGCACGCGCCTTGATCTGCCAGCGGTCGATGATCTGGTCTACGATGACGCCACTGTCGAGGCTATGAAGCTCTTCCAGTCCAACGTGGGTCTTGATGTCGATGGTGTCATCGGTCCCGCATCGCTCGTCGCCCTCAATGGCGGCGTGCCGGTGACCAAGGCCGATATCATCGCCAATATGGAGCGCTGGCGCTGGATGCCGCGCGACCTCGGCCAGTTCAACGTCTTCGTCAACATTCCCGAGTTCCGGCTGGCCATCAGCCGCAACGGCATCGAGGAATACGCCACGCGTGTCGTCGTTGGCACCGTGAAAAACCAGACGCCGGTGTTCTCGGACAATATTCGCCACATCGTGGTGAACCCCTATTGGAACGTGCCCAGCTCCATCATCAAGGGCGAGATCGCCCCAGCCGTGATGAACAATCCGGCCTACATCGACAACCAGAACATGGACCTGCTTTACAACGACGAACCGGTCAGCCCGTGGCAGGTCGACTGGTCCCAGGTCAGCTCAACCAATTTCCCGTTCCGTGTCCGCCAGCGCCCTGGTCCCGGCAATGCCCTTGGCCAAATCAAGTTCCTGTTCCCCAACAAGCATGACGTCTATCTGCACGATACGCCGTCCAAGGCGCTGTTCTCGCGCTCGACACGAGCCCTGAGCCATGGCTGCGTCCGCGTACAAAATCCGATGGAATTTGCCGACGCCCTGATGGCGAATGAACCCAATATTTCCCGCACTTCGCTGGAAGCCATGTTTGGCCCCGCGGAGCGATGGGTGAACCCGGAAAAGCAGATTCCGGTCCATATGGCCTATTTCACCATTCGCGTTGGCGCAGACGGAGCCCTGAAACCCTACGGCGATATCTATGGCCACAACGCCAAGCTGGTTGCGGCGATGGGTCTGGCAAAGCCCAGCATTGCTCCCGAAATCATCGCCGAAGTAAATTCCATCGTCGACGAACTGTCCCCGTAATCCTCTTGCCCTTCCCTCGCGGGACAGGGCGTAGCGGCGTCGTTGTCCCTATCGTTAATCCCGCGTTTACAATTTCGCCTTGGTTGCGCCCGGTTTTGCCCCTATTAATTGGACTCCGAGGGGTACGGTTCTGGCCACTTGGGATCTGATTGGCGTTAATAAAATCGACTGATTTTTACGCTAACATCCGATCATCACTGGCAATAACCGGGCAGAGTTTGAGTGACGGGGACTTCCTTTTTGAAACGGCACCATATCGTGCGGCTTCTGATGGCCGCCCTCATCAGCGTCACTGTCATCCTGCCGCAGGCCATTGTGCCCGCCGCCGCCGCTTCCGAGCGCGCCATTTATCTCTACTACACCCACACTAAGGAGACGGCTCACATCGTCTTCAAGCGCAATGGGCAGTATGTGAAGTCGGGACTTAGCGAGCTCAATGTGTTCCTGCGCGATTGGCGCCGCAACGAGCCAGCCCAGATGGACCCGCGCCTGTTTGACCTTGTTTGGGAAGTCTATCAGGAAGTCGGCGCCAGCCAGCCGATCAACGTCGTATCGGCCTATCGCTCACCGGCAACCAACGCCATGCTCGCCAAGAACTCTTCGGGCGTCGCCGACAATTCCCAGCATATGCGCGGCACTGCCATGGACTTTTTCATCCCGGGCATATCCCTCGCGAAGCTACGCGCCACCGCGATGCGCAAGCAGGTCGGCGGCGTCGGCTTTTACCCAACTTCGGGCAGCCCCTTCGTACATCTCGACGTTGGCTCGGTCCGCGCCTGGCCACGCATGACGCGCGCCCAGCTCAAGGACGTTTTCCCCGACGGCCGCACCATGCATCTGCCGACCGATGGCAAGCCCCTCTCGCAGGAAGGCTATCAGGTTGCCATGGCGGGCTGGAAACAGTGCCACCGCTATCCGTGCGACGGCAACTCCTCTGGCACCCAGGTTGCAGATGGCGGCAGCGGCAAGTCGCTGATGGACATGTTCTTTGGCAAGAGCCAGCCAGCAGGCGTCAACGCCGCATTGCCCTCACGCTCCGCAACGGCAGCGCCAGTCCAGGTTGCCTACGCAGAGCCTCAGGCTTCCACACCAAGCGCTGCGCCCATGCCAGCCGCCCGCCCAGCCGCCTTTGGT
>JAQGKG010000238.1 GCA_028290245.1 Devosia sp.
AGCGGTGGCACATCAGGAAAGATGGAAGCACCTTTTGGGCGAGTGGAGAAATGCTTCCCCTTGCGGATGGTGGATCACCAGAAGGTTTTTTGAAGATTTTGCGGGATCGTACACCCCAGAAGCGAGCAGAAGAGCTTCAGCACCTGCTCAGTCAGGAGCTTAGCCACCGTATAAAAAACATGATCGCCGTGCTTCAAAGCATAGTCAGCCAATCGTTTCGCGGCGCTGAAGACTTGGCGGCCGCCAAGGATTCCATCCTGCGCCGCCTTGCAGTTCTGAACAGCTCTCAGGACATCCTGGTAGCAGGCGCGACCGAAGGAACGCCGCTGAAAGATCTTCTTGAAAAGGCCATGGCGTTTGCTGAGGAACTTGGTCGCTCCAAGAAAATAACGTTAGGCGGTCCACACGTCCATTTAGGCCCGGGAGCAACCATGTCCATGGCGCTCATCGTTCATGAACTGCTGACGAATGCGCTTAAGTATGGTGCCTTATCAAATCCGGAAGGCACTGTTGACGTGACGTGGAGGATCTCAATCCTGGACGAGCAGCCCGCTTTAGAGCTCACCTGGACTGAAGTCGGTGGCCCTGCTGTAGTGCCTCCTACCCGGAGGGGATTTGGATCGAAATTGGTGCGCGGAGGAATCAGCGGTGTCCGCTGCACAGTTGACTTAGACTTTGCACCCCAAGGTGTTCGGTGCACTATTATGGCTGATCTGTCCGGACTACAGGGTAATTGAATTTTTTCAAGGGATTGACCCACTGCAATAGGGTCGCCGCACATGCAGGCACGCGGTCATCAGGTGGTCCGAGTGACGATATATCGCAAATACACATGGCGGCCGCCTGCCGCCGCATTCCAGTTAGACCGTCGGCTCTACTCTGACTGAACTCATGGGCAGCCCTTTGACCTACTGTTGGGTTGCCGACGCGATGACAAACTCGGCGACGTCGGCCAAGCAGAAGTGACGCGACCTCAATGAATGGCCGCTTTCGGGGCTTTGCAGTTTGAAGCCTAATGACCGAAATGGGGTCGAGGCTGTGTGAGAACTCGGGGCAACTGATCGCTCAGGTTGTTTTTCCATGACCGCGTCGGGTCCGTTCACCCCGTTATTGCCTTGAGGGTCGAAGCAACGCCAGCGACAGCGATGGCGCGCTTCATGTTGTAGGCCAGCATCGCCAGGCTGGCTTCGGTGGCGACGTTCTTGAGCCCTCGCGTTCGGAAGTGGGTGGCGCCCATCCAGCCTTTTATGGTGCCGAAGACGTGCTCGACTGTACAGCGACGGACCGCCATCGCCTCGGGCATCGCTTCGAACCTGGCCTCCATGGCATCGAGTACCGCTTCGTATTCCCATCGCCGGATACGCTTTTCCTTGCCAGCCGTGCACAGGGGGCGGGATGGGCAGGCACTGCAGGCTTTCTGGTTGTAGTAGACGTTGATGAGCTTGCCGGCCTCAACCGTGGCATGGCGCTTCTGGAGTTGCTCGCCAACAGGGCAACGATAGGCGTCGGTGTCAGGCTGATAAACGAACGCGGGCTTGCCCCAGAAGCCGCGCGCCTGAGCCGGTGATGTATTGGGCTTGGGCACCATGGGGACGATGCCAGCTTCGGCGCAGGAGCGGATCTGCTCGCCCTCATAGTAGCCGCGGTCGGCAAGGGCGATCATTTCGGTAGCGCCGATCTCGACCTGGGCGGCCTTGGCCATCTCCAGCAGATGCGAGCGATCATGGCCTCGGTTGGTCACCGCGTTGGCCACCACGATGTGATGCTTGGTATCAACGGCTGCCTGGAGATTGTAGCCGACGACGCCGCGATGATCGCTACCGGTTGCCATTGCACGGGCATCCGGGTCGGTGAGCGAGAGCTGTCCGTCAGGGGAGGCTTCCAGCTGCCGGTCAATCTCCTCGAGTTCGCCAAGACGGCCGCGCAGTGATGCCAGTCGCTCGGTCAGGTGTTCGATCCGCGGCGTGGCCGGTCCAGTCTCCGCACTGTCGGCTTCCTCAAGCTCGGCAAGATAGCGCGCGATGCTCTCCTCAACATGGGCCTTCCGGCGCGCCAACTTACCCTTGGTGTAGTTCTTCTCGTGCGTGTTTACGGCCCGCAAGCGTGACCCGTCGATGGCCACCATGTTACCGCCAACCAGGCCAAGGGCACGGCAGATGGCAACGAAGCGCTGGCACGCGATCTGGATCGCACCAGCATTGTCACGGCGGAAGTCGGCGATGGTCTTGAAGTCGGGTACCAGCCTGCCGGTCAGCCACATCAGCTCGATATTGCGGCCCGCCTCGCGCTCCAGCTTCCGGCTCGAGGTCAACTGGTGAAGGTATCCATAGACGTAGAGCTTGAGCATGGTGCCTGGCGCGTAGCCGGGTCGGCCAGTGCCTGCCGGCTGCACACGCGCGAAGCCGAGTTCGGCCAGATCGAGTTCGTCGACAAAGGCATCGATGATGCGAACGGGGTTATCAGCATCCACATAGTCTTCTAGACAGGCCGGCAAAAAGCTTGCCTGCTGACGGTCAGCAACTTCAACGAAACGTCCCATCTGGCACCTCCGAAGCAGTGCCACATCATAGCATAATCAGGAGTTTTCACACAGCCTCGGGTGGGTTGCAGACAGTCCGTATTCGAAGACATGATGGCGTATTGCAGACATGCTCGACGACAAAGTCGACGCGTCTGTTGTGGAGCTTTAAGTTGTCTAGAGAATTGCCCTCAGAACAGGTCGCCTGTGAGATCGCGGAACGCGAGGTCGGTTGGGCGGCAGCTACGGCCCGCCGATTTACAACAGGGATGGCGTTCTTCGTCTACGAGGTGACCTCTGGGACTCACCAGGCAGTTGTGCGCATTGGCCTTCCGGAACAAGCCAGCGTCTTGCAACAAGGATTACGGTTGTCGGTGCAACTGAAGCCGCTCGGAGTGCCGCTCCCTGAGATTTTGGGGCACGGCCATCATGCAGACTTTCCGTATGTGTCTATGACACGCCTTCCGGGGAACGACCTAGGCCATGTCCTACACCTCCTTTCGACTGCGCAGCTTGGTCAAATCGCCAGCGCGGTCGCGGATGCACAGACAGCAACTGCTCGCCTGGGGTGCGCCACAGGCTTTGGCTATGCATCAACAGCAGCCGAGGCGCCTTATGCCCGGTGGACCGATGTAGTAGGGGCCCATATTGAGCGCTCACAACAGAGGATCGCATCCAATGGATTGTTTCCCAACTCGGTCCTGGACCACGTTAAGTTGACGATGTCGGCGTTTGTCGCACGGCTCGATGTGATCAAACCCACGCCCTTCCTCCATGACACAACGACAAAGAATGTCATCGTCTCGACGGAAGGCTATCTATCGGGCATCGTGGATGTTGATGACCTTTGCTACGGCGACTCGCGCTATCCGGCTGCACTCACCGCTGCCGCATTGCTAAACAGCGGGGGGCCGATTGACTATGTCAGCGCCTGGCTGGCTCGCGCCGGGCAAGCTTGGGATGGACTGTTTGAGTTTTATGTAGCCACGTTCCTATTAGACTTCATGTCCGAACATGGCATGAGCTTCAATGGCAATGAAGTGGCGTCGCTGGCCCAAGATCGTGAGAGGCTGGATCGGCTATTTCAAGAGGCGGTCTCGCGTGCTGACGCCGAAATCTAGGCGGCCCTGACCGGCGGTTGTGGGGTGGGTTGCGGTCTGTCTCCTTTTGGCGCTGAGATCGGGAAAACGGACATGGACGGCTGACTTTCTTAGGCCATTGCTGGCCGTCGGACATGGTCCTTAGGCCTACCGAAACGGAAAGGTGGAGACCACACCGAAACGCGCTGAGTGTCCATTATTACGCACACGGACAAGCTTAGACGACGAGCGGCCCTTGAATGTCATCGCAGGTATTGATGCGATTGTGGATGATGTGGGTGGTTGCGTAAAATCGGCCGTCTTCCCATACCCGAAAAACTTCACTTATTCGGGATTAGGCGCAATCGCACCGAGTTTCAGGACGA
>JAQGKG010000240.1 GCA_028290245.1 Devosia sp.
TCGCAGCCGGCTCAATCTGGGCAAAGGCAACATGACCTATCAGGACGCGGTAAAGCGCCTGAGCATGGGCGGCTATATCAAGCTGCTCAACGACGACGATGGCTCGAGAGTGCTGGAACTGCATCGCGAGGACGGCCACTGCCTGCTGATCGACGAGCGGCCGCTGGGCGAAGGCGCCTTCATGACGCTGATCAGCGACGTGACCGAAGCCAAGCGCACCGACACCATGCTGCACACCATCCGCCAGGAACAGCGCCTGCTGGCGCGGCGCTATCACGAGGAAAAGCTCAAGGCCGAGGCGGCCAGCCGCTCCAAGACCAACTTCCTTGCCCATCTCAGCCATGACATTCGCACCCCGCTCAACCACATCATAGGCTTTGCCGAACTGATGCGGCACCAGACCTATGGCCCGCTGGGCGATGCGCGCTATGCCGACTATGTGCAGTCGATCAAAGCATCAGGCGAAGGCTTGCTGGCGAGCTTTGCCACCATCCTCGATCTTGCCGAACTTGAAGGCGGGCAGAAGCCGATGCGCAGCGATCCGATCGATCTCGATGGGTTGATGGACAATGTGATCCAGCGGTTCAAGGCGCAGGCCAGCCGGGCCGGCATCATGTTCGTGCTGGGCGAGCATAGCGACGCGGTGATCCAGGGCGACCAGTTGGGGCTGACTCGGATGATTTCCAATATCATCGAGAACGCCCTGCGCTTCACGCCATCGGGCGGGCAGGTCAAGCTGGCTGCGTTTGCAGCCCGCGACGGGGTGGTGATCGAAATAACCGACACCGGCCTCGGCATGACCGAAGACCGCCTCGCCAGCCTGTCACAGCCCTTCGCGCTAGGCGACGCAACGTTCACCCGCGAAGGCGTGGGCCCGGGCCTGGGGATTTCGATTTCGCGCGCGATTGCCGAGTTGAGCGGGGGAAATTTGGCCATCGACTCGACGCCGATGATCGGGACCACCGTGGCGATATCGTTGCCGTTGGCGCGGAGTATGAGCGTGCAGGCCGCGGAGTAAGCGCTACAATCCCTGCGCCGTTTCATACCATTTCGCCGACGCTGCGCTGACCTCTTCGCGCATGGTCTTGAGATCCAGTTCAAGCAATTCAAAGCTCGGGTAATGCGTCAGGCCGGCCAGCAATTCTTTGAACGCGTTGGTCCAGGCTTCGTGCTTGAATGGGCTGACCAGGGCCGAGCTCATCACCTGCAGCACCGTCGAGTAGATCTCGTGGATTTCGGCGAGTCGGGCGCCTTCGGGTACCAGTTTCGTCTCGGCCAAGCGCGATAGTACGCGGGCGGTCAGGGCTTGTGGCAGGCCCACGGTTTGGCCTGCCAGCAATTGCGCTGACTGGGCGATGAATTCGAGATCGACGAGGCCACCTTCGGCGAGCTTGAGATCGAAAGGGTGCCGGGCCGGGCGTTCCTTGGCCATCAACCCGCGCATGGTGACGACGTCTTCGACGATCTTGCCGGCTTCGCGATGGCGGTTCATCACTTCGGCAATGGCGGCGTCGACCTCGTGGCCGAATTGGCCATCCGAGGCGATGACGCGGGCGCGGCTGAGGGCGAGGTGTTCCCAGGTCCAGGCGTTGTCGCGGTGATAAGCGCGGAAGCCGGAGAGGCTGGTGGCGAGCGGGCCGGCATTGCCCGAGGGGCGCAGCCCCATGTCGGCCTCGTAGAGCACGCCTTCGCCGGTGGGCGAGGTGACGGCGGCAACGAGGCGCTGGGTCAGGCGGGTGTAGTAGTGGTTGGTGGTCAACGGCTTGTCGCCATCGGACTCGGCGTCCGGCGCGTCATACAGCAGGATGAAATCGAGGTCGGAGGTGATGGTCATTTCGCGGCTGGCCATCTTGCCGAAAGCCAGCAGGGCAACTTTGCCGCCGGCCAGTTTACCGTGCCGACGCTCAAATTCTACGCGGACGCTATCGAACAGTCGGTGCACCAGCGTTTCGGCGAGCGCAGTGAACTGCTCCCCTGCCCCGGTGGCGCTGACGGTGCCAGACAGCAGCCCGGCGGCGATCAGGAACTTCTGCTCCTGGCCGATGATGCGAGCGCGGTCGATGATTTCCTCATAGGAGCGCGCTTCGGCAAGGAAGGCGTCGACCTTGGCGATCAGCACGTCACGATGGGTGACGTCATTGGCAAAAGCCGGATCGATCAACCCGTCCATGACGTGGGCGCGGTGGATCACCGCCTCGGACATGCGGGGCGCCGAAGCCATGAGTTGCACCAGCAGGGTGCGCAGGTTGGCGTGGCTGCGCAGCAGGGCGAATAGCTGCACGCCAGTCGGCAGACGCGACAGGAAATCATCGAACTTGGCGAGCGCTTCGTCGGCATTGCCCGCGTTGCTCAACGTGGTCAGGAGTGCCGGCAGCAATTCGGTGAGATGCGCCCGGGCAGCCGAGGCGCGGGTGGCGGGATAGCTGCCATAGTGCCACTTGCGGACCGTCTCGATGGTTTTCGACGGATTGGCGAAGCCCATGGCGGACAGGGTTTCGACAGTGCCAGGATCGTCGTCGCTGCCGGTGAAAACCAGATTACCTTCGCCGCTGCCGAGGCTTTCGCCTTCGGTGAACAGCTCGGAGTAATAGCCGACGACGCGTTCGAGCGCGGCGCGGTAGTTGCTCTCGAACTGGCGCAGATCGGGCTCACCCATCAGGCGGCCAACGATGGCGACTTCGGCCGATGAAGCAGGCATAACGTGGGTCTGCTCGTCACGCAGCATCTGCAGGCGGTTCTCGACGGCGCGGAGGAACCAGTAAGTCTGGGTCAGCTCGGTTGCGGCACGCGGCGTGATCCAGTTGGCATCGGCCAAAGCTGCAAGGGCATGCGCGGTCGGCTTGACGCGGAGGGTTTTGTCGCGGCCACCGGCGATGAGTTGCTGGGTCTGGGTGAAAAACTCGATCTCGCGAATGCCGCCTCGGCCGAGCTTGACGTTGTGGCCTTCGACGCGAATGTCGCCGACGTTCTTGGAGATATTGATCTGGCGCTTCATCGCCTGGATATCGGCGATGGTGGCGAAGTCGAGGTGCTTGCGCCAGACGTAGGGGGCCAGTTCGCGGAGGAAGGCCTCGCCGACGCGCTTGTCGCCGGCACAGGCGCGGGCCTTGATCCAGGCGGCGCGCTCCCAATTCTGGCCGCGGCTTTCGTAATAGGCCAGTGCGGCTTCGAACGAGATCGCAACCGGGGTAGAACCGGGGTCGGGGCGCAGGCGCAAGTCTGTGCGGAACACATAGCCATGGGCCTGACGGTCTTCCATCAGGCCGACCAGCTTTTGCACGATGCGTGAGTAGATTTTGGTGGCTTCGCTGGGGTCGGCCAGCACGCCTTTTTCGAGATCGTAAAACACCACGATGTCGATATCGGAGGAGTAGTTGAGCTCCTGGCCGCCATGCTTGCCGAGGGCGAAGATGGCGAGGCCGGAATTGGCGGCGGTAGCCTCGCTGGCCGGGATGGTCAGTTGGCCCTTGTCGGCGGCTTGGCGCATCAAGAGGTTGAGCGCGGCGTCGAGAGCGGCGTCGGCGAGATCGGATAGCGCTGCGGTAGATTGCGCCGTGGTCCAGCCACCGCCGGTTTCGGCGATTGCGGCCAGCAAAGCCGTGCGGCCCTTGGCGATGCGTAGCACGGGCGCCAGCGCTTCCTCGGTGGTGGCAGTGCTGCCGAGGGTATCGACGATGTCGATGATATCGGTGAAGGCGCCATCGGCCGTATCGGCCAGCGTGGCAATCAGCCACTCGGCATTGTGCTGCGCCAACTCAAGCAAATAGGGCGCAGATTCCAGCAGCGGCGCCAGCGTGGGGCGATAGGCGGTCAACGCGGCCTGCTGGTCGGACGGCAATTCGGCCAGCCACGCATCAAAGCGCGGCGTGTCGATGGACGGCAGTGGGTTCAGCAATATGACCATGAGGGAGGGATAGCGCGGGGAGGCAATTGGGGCAAGCTCACGCCCCCGGCAGATCGATCACTGCTCGTACACCCGGCGCGTTGTCTTCGATGCGGAAGCTGCCGCCGTGCAGGCCGGTGACGGCGTTGACCAGCGACAGGCCCAAGCCAGAGCCAGTTTCGGAGCGACTTTTTTCGAGGCGGACGAAGCGTTGCAGAACGCGGGTACGGTCTTCGACGGGAATACCGGGGCCGTTATCGGCCACTTCGATCAGCACGCGATTGCCGTCTCGTCGCAGGCTGATGGCGATGCGCCCCTGCCCTTGGCCTTCCGGCTTGGCGTATTTGACAGCGTTTTCGAGCAGGTTGACCATGGCTTGGCCGATCAGCTCGCGATTGGCGTGCAAACGCACGCTTGGCTCGATGGCGGTCTCGACAACGATGCCTTCGTCTTCGGCCACCGGACCATACAGCTCGGCAACGTCGGCGACCACGGCGCTGACATCGACATCGGTCAGGGCACCTGACGGCGCACCGGCTTCGGCGCGGGCGATCATCAACAGGGCATTGAAGGTCTGGATCAGCCGGTCGCTCTCGGCGATGGTGGTTTCCAGCGCGCGTTGACGTGTCTCGTCGCTGGCGCCTTCGCGCAGCGCGGTTTCGGCCTGGTTGCGCAGGCGGCTCAACGGCGTTTTTAGGTCATGCGCGACATTGTCGGTGACCTCCTTGAGGCCTTGCAGCAGTTGCTCTATGCGGTCGAGCATGGCGTTGAGATTGGTGGCGAGGCCGTCGAATTCGTCATTGCGCTTGGTGACCGGCACGCGCTCGCTAAGATTGCCGGACATGATCTTGGTCGAAGTATCGCGGATGGTGTCGATGCGCTTGAGCACGCGACGCGCGGTGACGCCGCCGGCGATGATCGAGAACACCATGATGCCGAGCACGCCGAACAGGAAGCTCTGCACGATGATGGCGGAGAAGCCGCGCCGCTCGACCACGTCGCGACCGACCACCAGCCGCATGCCATTTTCGAGGACTATCGAGCGCACCACGGCGAAGCCGGACTTCGGCGGCGGTCCGGCGCCGGGAGGTGCGTTCTCGTCGGGCGGATCGATGAACGGATTGGCGCGCTCATAGTCGAAGCTGTAAATGCCCGGTTCGATCAGCACATTGGCAGGCACGTCGGTGACATTGCCGAGCAGAAACTGGCCGGTGGCATCGCCGAGATAATAGACGCCGGGACCGGGAGAACTGGCGACACGCTGCAAGGCAAAGGCCAGCGCGCGGACGCCCTGATTGGCTTCGATGCGCTGGAACACCCGCACTTCGCGATCGATGTCATTGGCCTGCTGACGCTGGATCTGGACGCTGGACTGCCAGGTGATGAAGGCCAGCAGCAGAATGGCAAACAGCGAAAAGATCAGGATGAACGTTGCCGTCAGCCTGACCGTCGAGGTGCGCCAGAGTTGCCAGAAACGGTTCAAAATCTACTCGCGGATCATATAGCCGGCGCCGCGCACGGTTTGCAGCAGCGGCGTGGCATGGCCCTTGTCGATCTTAGAGCGCAGGCGGGACATATGGACGTCGATGACGTTGGTCTGGGGGTCGAAGTGATAGTCCCAGACGTTTTCGAGCAGCATGGTGCGGGTCACCACCTTGCCGGCGTTCTTCATCAGGTATTCGAGCAGGCGGAATTCACGCGGCTGCAGCAGGATGGTCTCGCCATCGCGCTCAACCTTGCGGGAGAGCCGGTCGAGGCTAAGGCCGGCCACTTCGTAGGCGGTTGCGGCTTCGGACGGGCTGGAGCGGCGGGCGAGCACTTCGACGCGGGCGAGCAGTTCGGCGAAAGCGTAGGGCTTGGTGAGGTAGTCGTCGCCGCCGGCGCGCAGGCCGGTGACGCGATCATCGACCTCGCCCAGTGCCGAGAGAATGAGAACTGGGGTCTTGTCGCCTTCGGCGCGCAGCGACTCGACGATGGACAAGCCATCGCGGCGCGGCAGCATGCGATCGACGATCAGGACTTCGTAGTCCATGCCGGTGGCCATAGCATAACCGGTTTCGCCGTCGGCAGCGTGGTGGGTGATGTGGCCGGCCTCGTCGAGGGCCTGGATCAGGTAGCTGGCAGCCTCGCGGTCGTCCTCGATCAGCAAAATCTTCATCGGAGCCCCCGAGGCGACATATGCAGCTTATACTCAGAAAAAGTAACCCCGGGGAATGTCCCCGGGGCTGTTTGGCTTACTCGCTCAGCGGCAGGCCGATGAACGTGTCGCGGCCGTCGCGGCTGGCCTTGACGAGGGCGGTATTGCGCCCCTGTGTCTTGACCGCGGCAATGGCTGCCTCGAACTCGTCGAGCGTGGCTACCGGCGTATTGTTGACCTCGAGGATCGCGTCGCCAACGGCGAGACCCTTCTTGGCTGCAGCCGATTCAGGATCGACATCCTGGACCAGCAGGCCGCCGTTGCCATCGGAATTCGGCACTAGCGTCAGGCCGACCGAGGATTCAGCAGGGACGGCTGCCGGCGGAACCGGTGCAGCTGGCTCGTCAGCCTTGGCGAGGGCCGCTTCATCCAGCTTGCCCAGCTTGACCGAGAGCTTGGTTTCGGCGCCATCGCGCCACACGGTCAGCTCGACGGTGGAGTCGGGCGACTTGCCAGCAATGGTGCGGCTCAGGTCGAGTGCGTCATCGATCGGATCGCCATCGACGGCGGTGACGATGTCGCCGGACTTAATGCCGGCCGGACCAGCAGGACCGTCTTCAGCGATGGTGCTGATGATGGCGCCCTTGGCGTCCTTGAGGCCAACGCCATCGGCGATGTCACGCGAAACGTCCTGGATGCCGACGCCGAGGTAGCCACGCGTTACGGTACCGCTCTTGACCAGCTGGTCGACGATGCCCTTGACGGTTGCTGCCGGGATAGCAAAAGCAATGCCGACATTACCACCGTTCGGCGAATAGATGGCGGTGTTTACGCCGACCACTTCACCCTTGGTGTTAAACGCAGGACCACCCGAGTTGCCCGTATTGACGGCAGCGTCGATCTGCAGGAAATCACCGTAATTCGAGCCGCCGATGTTGCGACCCTGACCGGAGATGACACCGACAGTCACAGTGCCGCCGAGACCGAAGGGGTTACCCACGGCAACGACCCAGTCGCCAACGCGGCTCTGCTCGGTTTCGAAGCTGACGAACGGCAGGTCGGTGCCTTCGATCTTGAGCACGGCCAAATCGGTACGCTCGTCGGTGCCGACGATTTTAGCGACCTGTTCGGTGCCGTCTTCAAACACGACGGTTACCTTGGTGGCGTTTTCAACGACGTGATTGTTGGTGACGATATAGCCGTCAGCCGAAACCACGAAGCCGGAACCCGCTGCCATGAACTGGCGAGGAGTTGGGGCGTCCGGAGTTGCACCGCCGCGGCCGCCAGGACCACCAGGGCCACCGCGCTCACCGAACTGGTTGAAGAAGTCCTTGAACGGATGGCCTTCTGGCAGATCGGGGAAATTGAAGTCGAAGTTGCCACCGCGGCCCTGTACCTGCTCGGGGCTTTCCTCGGCCTCCACGAGAACGGAAACGACGGCAGGTTTCACCGCATCGACGAGATCGGCAAAGCCGGCATGTGGCTGGGCATCTGCCGGCACGACGATCTGTGCAGCGTTCTGCACCTGGGCATTGGCTACTTGGGCATTGGCCACCTGGCCAGTCATCACGTATGCGGTTGAGACACCGCCGATACCCACCAGCAGCGCCAGGGCGGATGCCCCCAGCAGGCTTCTGGTGCGCTTCATAATAGATGGGCGCATTAAAATGATCTCCTTCGGCAAGCCCTCAACAGCTTGTGGGCTACTTATGGAACGACCGATCTTTCTGCGAGGTTGCGCCCACATTAAACCTTGGCAATGTTGGCGGCAGGAATGCGGCGGAGATTGTGGCGACAGTCGGCCTTCCTCCCTCGCCCTGAGGGGAGAAGTGATCAGCCTACTTCAGCTCGTCCAGCGCCGCTTGCTCGTCATCGCTCAATCCCGCCGTCACCGTCCGTCGCTTGCGGCCCAACACAAACAATGTACCCAGCCCCACCAGCAACAGCCCCGGCGCAGCGATCCAGAGCAGCACCGTGTGGTTGTTGAGCCGGGGATTGAGCAGCACATATTCCCCGTAGCGATCGACTAGGAACTGGCGCACTGCTTCGTCGCTGTCGCCCTTCACCAAGCGATCCCGGACCAGCAGCCGGAGATCCTTGGCAAGGTCGGCGTCGCTGTCGTCGATAGATTGGTTTTGGCAGACGAGGCAGCGCAACCCCGACGAGATGTCGCGAGCGCGCTGCTCCAGCACCGGATCGGGTAGCACCTCGTCGGGGCTTAACGCCGCAACGGGTGATACCAGGCATAGCACCAGCAGGAGCGCTCGAAGCCAGGTCATTCGGCTGGACTCGCCACGGTCTTGCGAGCGCGCTGGGGCGCTCCGACGCGATGCTTGCGGTCCGTCAGCGAGATCATGCCCGCCAGCGCCATCAGGATGGCGCCGAGCCAGATCAGGGTGATGTAGGGCTTGTGCCAGATGCGCACGACATGGGTGTTATCCAGCGGTTCTCCGAGCTGCAGATAGAGCTGGGAGAAGCCGTAGGTCTCGATGGCCGCCTCGGTGGTCGGCATGCCACTGGCCACATAAGTGCGCCGGTCGGCCATCATCTCGCGCGTGCTACCGCCGGGCGCGGTCACGGTGAAGCGACCCTCGTCGGACAGGTAGTTAGGGCCGGGCACCTGCTGGAAATCGTCGAAGGCTATGGTGTAGCCCGAAAGTTCAGCTGTTTCACCTGGGTTAAGCGTGGTGACCAGTTCGGTTTCCCACGCCGTTGTGGCGACAATGCCCAAGACGGTAACGCCCATGCCGAAATGTGCCAGCGCGGTCGACCACGTGGTGCGCGGCAAGCCGAACAGCCGGCGCATGCTCTCGCCCAAGGGAATGCGACCCAGCTTGCTGCGCTCGACCAATTCAGCAATGGCACCGAACGCCACCCAGAAGCCAAGCAATAAGCCCAGTGGCGCCAGCGATATGGAGACGCCACCTAACGCTGAAATCAGGATGGTCGCGAATATCGCCAAAGCCGCTGCGCCGATCAGACGTTGTGCCGCGCCCACCACGTCAGCCCGTTTCCACGCTAGCAACGGCCCAAACGGTAGCACCAGCAGCAGCGGGGCCATCAGGGCACCGAAAGTCAGGTTGAAAAACGGCGCACCGACCGAAATGGTAGTGCCGGTCAGGGCATCGAGCAGCAGCGGATAAAGCGTGCCGACCAATACCGCACCGACTGCCGTAGCGAGGAACAGGTTGTTGAGGATCAGCGCGCCCTCGCGGCTGACCGGCGCGAACAAGCCGCCTTGCCGCAGCGACGATGCGCGGAACGCGAACAGCGCGAAGGCACCGCCGATGACCAGCGCCAAGAGCGCTAGGATCACCATGCCGCGGGTCGGATCGCTGGCGAAAGTATGCACCGATGTGAGGATGCCGGAGCGTACGAGGAACGTCCCCAGCAGCGACAGGCTGAAGGTGATGATGGACAAGAAGATCGTCCAGATTTTCAGCGCATTGCGCTTTTCCATGACTAGCGCCGAATGCAGCAGCGCTGTGCCGGCCAGCCAAGGCATGAAGCTGGCGTTCTCCACTGGATCCCAGAACCACCAGCCACCCCAGCCGAGCTCGTAATAGGCCCAGTACGAACCCATTGCGATGCCCATGGTCAGGAAGATCCAGCTCAACATCGCCCATGGCCGAACCCATCTGGCCCACGCCTGGTCGATGCGGCCCGAAATCAGCGCGGCGATGGCAAAGGAAAAGCAGATCGAGAAGCCGACATATCCGGCGTAAAGCAGCGGCGGATGGATGGCGAGGCCGACATCCTGCAGCACCGGATTGAGGTCATTGCCCTGCAGCGGCGCCGGGAAGACGCGCTCGAACGGGTTCGAGGTGAACAGCGTGAAGCCAGTAAACGCCGCCGTCAGCATGCTCTGCGTCGCCAGCACCAGCGACAACAGATCGTCGGGCAGGCGCCGGCCGAACGCCGCGACCATGGCGCCGAATGACACCAGGATGAAAATCCACAGAACCAGCGAGCCCTCGTGATTGCCCCACACCCCAGAGATCTTGAACAGCAGCGGCTTTAACGAATGGGAGTTGTTGACGGCCAGCAGCAGGCTGAAATCGGAGGTCACAAAGGCCTGGATCAGCGCCGCGAAAGCCACCGCCACCAATACGAATTGCAGTACCGCGCCCTGGCTCAGCACCAGCGCGATCCGCTGGCCGCTTCGCCAGTAGACATAGCCGCCCACTGTCGAGATGGCGGCAATGGCAAAGGCCAGGATGAGGGCGAAGTGACCGAGTTCGATGCTCACGGTGTCTCCGGCCGCCATTCGCCACTGGCCTTCAGCGCATCGACGACTTCCTTGGGGATGTAATTCTCGTCGTGCTTGGCGAGCACATTGCTGGCTATGAAGCTGCCATCGGGACCCATGCTGCCTTCGGCCACGACGCCCTGCCCCTCGCGGAACAGGTCGGGCAGGATGCCGGTGTAGCTTGCCACGATGTCATTGGCATTGTCGGTCACGATGAAATGGTTCTCCTGTCCATCGCGGGTCCAACTGCCGTCCTTGACCAATCCACCCAGCCGAATTGGCGTCCCGGCTTCGACCTGCCGCGCAATCACGTCGGATGGCGAATAGAAGAACACGATCTGGTCACGCAAAGCCACCAATACCAGCGTCGTCGCCAGCGCCAGCACCACGCCGAGCGCAGAGATGGTCGCCAGCCGCTTCTGCTTGCGAGACCAGCCTTTCTTGCGGATGGCTGCGGGCATGATCATGGCTGTGCTCCATTCAGCTTGAGGCCGGCGCCGAGCGCCAGTATATCGAGGTCGCCGTGATTGAAGGCCTGCGGGTAAGCGACCACAGCGTCATCATAGGTTGCCTGAGCACTGTCGGTATCGCCCAGCACCAGATAGGCCCGCACCAATTGCGTCCATTCCTCGATAGTGCCGCCATTAGCCGAGAGACGCCCGGCAAGGCCGCTTACCATTTGCCCGATGGCTGCGGCTTCAGCATCATTGGCCGGTGCAACGCCGCCATTCTGTGCCACGGCAAGCCCCTGCTGCGCCGTGGTCAACCAAGGCTCGCCGCCCTTGGACAGCGCAAGCGCTTCCTGCCAGGCAGTTACTGCGGCGGGGTAATCTTCGGCGCGGGTCAGTTCGGCAGCGATATACAGCCGCGACAGCACATGGGTCGGATCGGATGCAGCGGCGGCGCGCAGCAGGGTCATGGCTTCGGGTGAACCAGCGCCATTCGACGCCAGCATCAGCGCTTCCGCGAGGCTGGTCTGCAAATCGGCTGTCGGTGCGCTGAGCTCGATGATGCGGCGATAGGCACGAGCGGCGTCGGCATAGCGCGACAATTCGAGATAGGCCGGCGCGATCACCGTCCAGCCGCGCAGGTCATCCGGATTGGCGGTGAGCTGGCTTTCGATGCGCGTAATGGCGTCTTCGAGATCGATCGTCTGGGCCACCGCTTCCGGCCGCCCGGCTAGGGGCTGGCTCGGCATGTCCGGGCTGCCGAGCACGGCGTAAATGCCGAGCGTTACCACTGCGATACCCGCAAGACCGGCCAACAAAGGCGCCTGACCCAAGCCCTTCGCAGTGGCCACGACGTGTCCTGCTTCGGCCTTTAGACGGAGGATTTCACGCGCTAGTTCGCCCTTGGCGGCCTGCGCTTCGACCTCGCCCAGTTTGCCGGCGGCGAGATCGGCGTCGATCCCAGCCAGCACAAGGCGAAAATGGCTGTTGGGATCGTCCAATTCAGGAGCTGTGTCGTTGACCACACGCCGGCCCGCCGCGTAGAAAAGTGCAGCGCAGGCAATGGCGGTGATGGCTATGGCGATGAACCAGAAAAGCATGGGCCCTGGACGCTTGACGCCGGCATGCGGCAAGATTTTGCCATCTATAGTCCCAATGCAGCGAAACACCATCAAAACACGAGAACGTGGGCTGGACGCATTGCCACAGGCACCCCGCCGGGCATGAACCAGACCCACGCCGATTTCGTCATCGTCGGATCGACGCCCCTATCCCGGCTCGTGGCAGGGCTGCTGGCATCGGCATATGGCAAGTCGGTGATTTTCGCAGGCGAAAGCCAGTCGGCCTACCGCCTGCCGCGCGGCGTCGACCTTTCGGTGGCAGCGATCACCCGGCCTGAAACCTGGGACATGCTGAAGCCGCTGGTCGCCGAAACGCTCAAGCTGATCTCGCGCATTGGCGGCCGCAGCGCCCGCTCACGCGTCGATCCAATCCTCTTTGCCGAGGATGAGGTGGGTAAGATCGCGCTGGCCCACGTCCGTCAGATGGCCTTGGCCTTCGGGCATGCTGCAGAACCGATTGGCGAAAAGACCCTTAGACTAGGTCGTGACGGAATTATTCTTCGCGACGCGGTGTTGCTGCATGGGCCAGCGCTGGAATCGTCGCTAGATCGCTGGCTGCAACAGCATCGCGTGCGCCGCCTTGGGTCTGCCGAAACACTGAGCATCCGACCCAATGGCAGCGCCGAAGTGGTCTCTGGCGATGAGCGGGTCGAGATCGGCCAAAGCGTGCTGGCCGATGACATGGCCATCCTGAAGCACGTACCCATCGCGCAATGGCCGAGCCTATTGCAGCGGCAACTCACCAGCACGGTGTTCACCGAGCCAACTCGCCTGATAGCGGCGCCGGTCATGCTGCAACTCGACAGCGGACTGACCATGGTGCAGCAGCCAAACCGCGGCATCACCGCCATGGGCGCTGGCAGTATGGATGCCTTCGCCGCCCGACTCGGCGTGCTGCTCGGCGGCAAGCGTGAATTCCGTCAGGCGGGCCAATCGAGCTACCACAGCGTCATCGCCAGCGACGCCGCGCCGGCCGTCGGGCGGCTCGGTGGCGTTGGCTCCGACATCCTCGCCGGATTTGGTCCGACCGGCGCATTTTTCGCACCCGCCGTTGCGCGCTGGCTAACCGGCGTCGCCAGCCCAGTCGAAAACGCCTGGTTCGCAGCGCGGCTGGTCAATCGCAACTCCGCATCATCACAGGTCGCGGACGTCGGGGTGACCCTATGAAGCTCCGCTCCGCCCGCCTCGGCGTCGATACCAAGCATTTGCTGCAGGGCAGCGCCATCGACCGCAGCCAACCGCTGCAGTTTCGGCTCGACGGGCGCGTCATCCACGGCTTTGTGGGCGA
>JAQGKG010000244.1 GCA_028290245.1 Devosia sp.
AAAACGTGACGCTGGCCCCGCGCAAGGTATTGGGCAAAAGCCGCGACGAAGCCAATGCTATCGGGCGCCAGCAACTCGAACATGTGGGGCTGGGTGACAAGCTCGACGCTTATCCCGGCAAGCTGTCGGGCGGCCAGCAGCAGCGCATGGCGATTGCGCGGGCGCTAGCCATGAGCCCCAAATACATGCTGTTCGATGAGGTGACCTCGGCGCTCGATCCACAACTGGTCGGCGAAGTGCTCGACACCATGCGGCTGCTTGCCAAGGAGGGCATTACGATGATCCTGGTCACCCACGAAATGGCGTTTGCGCGCGAAGTGTCGGACCGGGTGGCATTTTTCAAGGCGGGCAAGATGCATGAGATCGGCACGCCCGAACAGATTTTCAGCAATCCGCAGCGCCCGGAAACCGCACAGTTCCTGGCATCAGTGCTTTAGCCAGCGTTTTATATCGAGGGGCCGAGATGAAGATCACTGCAATCAAGGCCTGGCAGGTCGATCTGCCGCTCAAGGAAGGCCGCTATAGCTGGTCGGGCGGCAACTTTATGGAAGTGTTCGACAGCACAGTGGTGGCCGTCGAAACCGATGAAGGCATTACCGGCTATGCCGAATGCTGCCCGTTGGGTTCGGCGTACCTGCCGAGCTACGCCATCGGCGTCCGGGCCGGGATCAGCGAAATCGCGCCTAAGCTGATTGGCATGGACCCGACGGATCTCGGCCCGCTCAATCGCCATATGGATGCAGTGTTGCGTGGGCACCCCTATGCCAAGGCGCCGATCGATATCGCCTGCTGGGATATTCTGGGCAAGGTCAGCGGGTTGCCGGTCTACAAGCTGCTGGGCGGACTGGAGCAGGAGGAGGTAGCACTCTATCGCGCGATTTCCCAGGAAGCGCCCGAGATCATGGCCAGGAAGATCGATGGCTATCGCGCCGAGGGCTATACCAAATTCCAGCTCAAGGTCGGCGGCAACGCCAATGACGATATCGAGCGCATCAGGGCCTGCCGCGCCATTTTGAAGCCCAGCGACATCCTCGTCTGCGACGCCAATACCGGCTGGACCAAGGCCGATGCGGCGCGCGTAGTGAACGCGGTGCGCGATCTCGATGTCTATATCGAGCAGCCCTGCATGAGCTACGAGGAAAGCCTCTCGATCCGCCGCCGCACCACATTGCCCTTCGTGCTGGACGAAGTGATCGGCGGCGCCGACACTCTGCTCAAGGCCATTGCCGAAGACGCCATGGACGCCATCAACCTCAAGATTTCCAAGGTCGGCGGGCTGACCAAGGCCAAGCTGATGCGCGATCTATGCGTCGCATCGGGCATTCCAATGACCATAGAAGACACCTGGGGCGGCGATATTGTCACCGCAACGATCGCGCACCTGGCCTGCTCGACGCCGGAAAAATATTACCTGTCGGCCACTGATTTCAACTCCTATGGCACGGTGACAATCGCCGACGGCGCGCCGCAGCGGATCAATGGCAATATGGCTGCGTCGAATGAGCCAGGGCTTGGCGTTACGCCACGTTTCGAGGTGTTGGGCGAGCCGGTGCTGGTCATCGGAAAGGCCGCCTGATGCGCACCAGCAAGATCATCCAGACCATCTCCTGCCATGCCGAAGGCGAGGTCGGCGACGTCATCACCGGCGGCGTCGCCCCACCGCCGGGGGACACTATCTGGGAGCAACGCACCTACATCGCCAAGGACGAGACGCTACGCAATTTCATGTTGCAGGAGCCGCGCGGCGGCGTGTTTCGTCACGTCAACCTGCTGGTGCCGCCGAAAAACCCGAGGGCCCAGATGGGCTGGATCATCATGGAGCCACAGGACACCCCGCCCATGTCCGGCTCCAACTCCATGTGCGTCGCGACAGTGCTGCTCGACGCCGGCATCATCCCGATGACCGAGCCGGAAACCCGCATGGTGCTCGAAGCGCCGGGCGGACTGATTGAAGTCGTCGCCCAATGCCGCAATGGCAAGGCGGAGCGCGTGGCGATCAAGAACCATCCCTCGTTTGCCGACAAGCTCGATGTGATCCTTGAAGTCGAGGGCGTCGGCACGCTGACCGTCGATACGGCCTATGGCGGGGACAGTTTCGTGATCGTCGACAGCCAGGCGCTGGGCTTCGCCATCACACCCGATGAGGCGCGCGACATCGCCTTGATCGGCATGAAGATCACCAAGGCGGCCAACGAGCAGCTTGGGTTCAACCACCCGACCAATGCTGACTGGAACCACTTTTCGTTCTGCCAGGTGGCGGCGCCAGTGACGCGGGACGAGAACGGCGTGCTGACCGCTGCCAATGCGGTGGCGATCCGTCCTGGCAAGATCGATCGTTCGCCATGCGGCACCGGCTGTTCGGCGCGCATGGCGGTTTTGCATGCCAAGGGCCAGCTCAAGGTGGGCGAGGCCTTTATCGGACGCTCGATCATCGGCTCGCGCTTTGACTGCCACATCGATAGCGAGATCATGCTCGGTGATCGCAAGGCGATCGTGCCGATCATCGCCGGCAGCGCCTGGATTACCGGCACGCATCAGCACATGCTTGACCCCATGGACCCTTATCCCACAGGCTATCGCCTGTCCGACACCTGGCCCATGGAGGGTCGTTTCTGAGCGATCGGCCGCTTAGTTCAGCAGGTCGAACGCATCGCCCCAGGTGTCCGATACCGAGTAGCCAAGCTGATAGGGGTCGGTTGGATCGACGCCGATCTGGTGGATGCCGTGTATCCATCCGCGGCCTGAGATGATCGGTTGCACCGCGGGCCGGCCGCCGACTGTCGTGTCCCCAGCATAGGTGACCTCGAACGTGGAATCGATGATCGAGCGCGCGGTGAAACGATCACCAGGCTTGGCCAGACCACGCGCCGCCGCAACGGCAAGGCGCGCCGAATTGCCTGTGCCGCAGGGGGAGCGATCAATGCGACCCGGCGGCATGATGGTGGCCCCCTTGAGCTCGCCGGCCGCGTTGTGGCTGACGAACATCGTATAGGAAATGCCCTTGATCGCCTCGATCTCAGGATGCGCGATGGTTAGTTGCGCGTT
>JAQGKG010000274.1 GCA_028290245.1 Devosia sp.
TGTGGCGACCAGCGGCAGGATCAGGCCGGTGTAGGAATTGAGCAGGTTCCATTCCAGCCCGATGCGAACGCCCGATAAGGTTTCCACCAGCCCGGTAATGCCGAACACATCGAGAATGGTCTGGAACGGCAGCAGCGCGTTGGCGGCGATCGAGTAAGTCGGCACGATGCGCACTTCGAGCGGCAGCATCAGGGTGATGAAGATCAGCCAGAAGCAGACCATGCGGGCGCGGAAGTTGAAGAACACGATGGCAAACGCCGACAGCGCCGCCAGGATGATCTTGCCGGTGGTGACGCCGACCGCAACGATCAGCGAATTGATCATCTTGGGGCCGAGGTCGGCACGGGTCCAGGCGGTCTGGATATTCTCGACCAGATGGCCCGATGGCCACAGGTTGAGCGGCACCTGACTGACTTCCTGCAGGTTCTGGCTACCGGCGACGATGGTGATCCAGAACGGTACCAGCACTAGGAACATGCCAAGGATCATGGTGGCATAGGTGATGAAGTCGAAGAGGGGCGAGCGTTCGATCATGACCGGGCCTCAGTTATAGTGGACGCGCTTTTCGACCCAGCGGAACTGGACGAAAGTCAGCGCGATGACGAGGAGCATGAGCACGATGGACTGCGCGGCGGCGCCCGAATAATCGAGGCCTTTGAAGCCATCGACATAGAGCTTGTAGACCATCACCTCGGTGGCATTGATCGGGCCACCTTCGGTCATCACGTCGATCAGGCCAAAGCTGTCGGTGAAGCTGGAGATCAGGTTCATGATCAACAGGAAGAACACCGTCGGCGCGATCAGCGGCAGTTGGATATCGAGCATGCGGCGATAGGGGCGAGCCCCATCCATGGCGCCGGCTTCCGATAGCGACTTGGGCAGCATCTGCAACGCCGCGAGGAAGAAGATGAAATTGTAGCCGATGCCAAGCCAGGCATGGCAGACGATGACCATGCCCAAGGCGTGGAAACCATTGGTGGCGGGATTCCAGATGCCCGGCCACATCTCGTTGACGGCGCCGATCAGGCCCGCTTCAGGCGCAAAAATGAACCGGAAGGCGACACCGGCGGCAGGCGCGGCAATGGCATAGGGCCAGACGAACACCGACTGGAACATCCGCGTGCCCTTGAGGGCTCGGTCGACGAACATCGCCAGCGTCAGGGCCAGGCACATGGAGATGGCGCTGACGGCGATGGCGTAGAAGGCACTTCGTGCAACGGTGGCCCAATAGCGAGTGTCACCGAAAATATAGAGGAAATTGTTGAAGCCAGCCCAAGTGTTGCCGCCGCCCCAGGGTTGTTCCAGCGTAAATGCCCAGAACAGCGCCTGTGAGGTTGGCCAGTAAAAGAACACCAGCACGAGCAGCAATTGGGGCGCCAGCAAAAGCCAGGGCAGCACGGGATTTTGGTAGAATGCGCGACGTTCCATGAGCCTTGGCCTCCGGGCACGAAAGAAAGAAGCGCGGGCGACCCAAGGGTTGCCCGCGCCGGTTCAGTCAGCGATCAGGGGAGAGCCTGGCCGGGGTAGGTGGCTTCGAACTTGCGCAGGACGGCATTGCTGCGTTCGGCAGCAGCGTCGAGAGCCTGCTGGACGGGAACGTTGTTGAACAACACTTCCTGCATGGCATTGGCGACTTCGAGGCGGATGGCACCAAAGTTGCCGAGGCGAACGCCGCGGGTATATTCGGTCGGTGGCGTTGCGGTCAGGCTCTGGATGGCGAGTTCACGACCCTTGTAGGGGGCGGCGGAATAAAAGCCCTTGTCAGTCATCGCCTTAAAGCCGGTATTGGTGACCGGGATATAGCCGGTCACGGTCGACCACCATTCAGCCTGCTTCGGTGTCGCGAGGAAGGCGTAGAACGCGGCAGCGCCCTTGTACTGCTCGGCAGTCGAACCCTTGAGGGTCCAGAGCGAAGCGCCGCCCACCAGGGTATTGGTACGCTCGGTACCTTCCCACAGTGGCAGCATGGTCACGTCCCAATGCATGCCTTCGATGGCCTGCTTGCCGAAGGTACCGTGATCGGCGATCGACGACGACGACATCTGGCACTTGGCATTGACGAAGGCGTCATTGGCGGTCTCGCCGATTGCCTTGGACTTGGCCACGAACAGGCCTTCGTCATACATCTTCTTGATCCAGGTCAGCTGATCGACAAACTTGCCCTGGTTGAATTCAACGACGGCATCGAGGCCGCCAAAACCGTTGCCATTGCTGGCGATCGGCTGGTTGTGAGCAGCAGAGAACTGCTCGAACCACTGCCAGGTGCCGGTCGGGTCGAACGCGACGGGGCAATCATAGCCAGCGGCCTTGAGGTCACGGGCGATCTTCTCAACCTGTTCCCAAGTCTGCGGTGCGCCTTCAAAACCGACAGCCTTGAGAGCATCGGCATTGTAATAGAACATTGCGGTCGACGAGTTGAACGGCATCGACAGCAGTTCGCCGGCCGAGGTCGAATAGTAGCTGGCGATACCGGAGAAATAGTCGTCCCACTTGATGTCGTAGCCGTTTTCTTCCATCAGCTGACGCACGGGAATGTAGGCGCCCGACAGCATCAGATCGAGGGTGCCGCCGTCGCTGATCTGGGTGACGGTTGGCTGCTTGTTGGCGCGGAACGCTGCAATGGTGTTCTGCAGGTTGGCTTCGTAATTGTCCTGGCTGACACAGACGATCTCATAGTCGGCCTGCGACGCGTTGAACGTGCCGCACATCTCCTGGATGCGCTCGCTCAGGTCGCCCGAAAGGCCGTACCAGAATTCAAACTTGGTCTGCGCCATGGCCGGTGCTGTCGCCAGCGCCAAAGCGGCAATCGTGGTTGCTGCGCTGAGCAGCTTGGTGCGTGTCATTTGGAACCGTCTCCGAGGAAATGCCGTTTCGGCGACGGGACATCTAGTCTCGCTAATTGACGGTTAGTTCTCAGAGACGTGACCGTTCAGGGACAGTTCCATGACGGATAGATGAACTCGCCAGCCTAGGAAGCCGACGCTTGTTGTCCTGCAACGAGGGTCTATAGGCCGCGATTTTTGCAGCTGCGGCGTGCTGCCGTTATTAGTTGCTGTCCTTGATTTTATCCAAGACATCCTCTGGTGCCACATCGCGTTTCAGCTCGGCGAGTTCGGCGTCAGCCTCCGTTTGCACGTCCAGGCGCTTGGCGATCGCTTCGACGATAGTGATCAGCCTGGTCGTTTCATGCTCGTTGAGAAGGTTGACCTGCAGGTCGAGGTCGGCCCGTGCATCATCTTCAGTGGCCATGCGGTTTTGATTAATCAGCACGAATGTAGAGAGGAAGATCGCTTCCACTGAGGCGATCATCGCGAGGATGACCAACGAGGAGTCCCATGCTGCAACGAAGCTTAGTATGCCCACGTTGATGAGAATCCACATCCCGAAGAACGCGAGATGGATGTAAACGAAGAGCATGCTCCCGGCGAATTTGCTTATCGCCGCCGCCGCTTTCTCCTCGAGGGAAGCACTTGCCGCCTCGCGCTTGCGCCGCTCCAGCACGGCCTCGATGTTTCGACTTAGGACCGGGCTCAAGCCATCCATCGGACGCGCCGTGGGGCTGCCAGGTGGAATGCTCTCGCTTGAAGGCTCCGCGGTCATGTGCGTTATCCCTTATCCTGCTTCAGGCCTAACTGAGTTGCAGTGCTTTCGATCCCGATCAAACACAAGACACCCCAATGCTCGGTCTAACGGCCCGGTTGGGGTGTTAAGACGAAGTGGGCCCGCCCCTGAGTTCCACTATTCTGGCCCAGATACGCGCCGCTCGATCCTCTTCCAATTGGAAGCGCTGCCATAATTCCTCGTCGGGCGCGGCATAATGGGAGCTCAACCTGAGGACAGCGGCGGCCCGGCCGCACGTCAGATGCAACTCGGAATAGAGCTCAAGCAGTTCCTCTCGATCCGTTGCGCTGGTCGGTAGATCCATGGCCTTCTAACGGGACTTTTCCAAACGCTCGTTGCCTAATGTGGTCAGTTCCGGGCCCCCTTCCTTCTGCTCGATCAATGCCATCGACAACAGCTTTGCAAAGTGGTGCGGGTCTATGTCGAGCGGTTGGGTCGGAGCCTGAAAGCGAGCAAGGGTCGTCAGTTCATCCGCAGTAAGGTCGTCGCCGTTCATTTGGTTCTCCTCTGCCAGCGCCAAGCTCCAATAATTTAGGGTGGCATAGGTTGCCAGATATGCCGCCTATCGGGATCCGCCGGGAACACAACAGCCTTTGCGCAGGGAATGTTGAATGCTAGATGCACTCCTTCCACTACTGACACAGAAGGAAACGCCGTGAGCCGGAAGGAATTCGATGTATCGCGTATGCGCAGGCTTAAGCGCCATGCGGTTCGTTATGGCCTTACCATCCTGACCGATGACAAGATGAAAGTGCTCGGCACCAGTGGCGGTCACCAGATCCGTGACGAAACTTTCAAGATACTTTACGGAAATGTGCCGAAGCCGTTCTCGGCAAGCCTGGATGAAATCGAAGCATGGCTCGACGCCAACACGGCGCCGGAAGAGTAAGCGTCGCTGCCCTAACTGGCAATCGCCCTCCTGCACCCTAACGTAAATTTGCATTATTTATTCTGTAACAGGAATCGACGCACACTCACTCCATTGGCTTATGTGGAGGTGCGTTATCGTGTTCACCCTGATCAATGCCGACGCTGAAGACGACGACGCCGAAATCACCGATCCCCAGGAAATCGCAGAGCTGTTCGCTGCCATAGCTGCAGTCGCCATCGAGGCGATTGGAGTTGGGCAGGCCCGGGAGCTGTTCGATGCGGTGATCGAACAGGAAGGCAAAGACCCGAACTGACCGGGAGCAAAACCGTCCCAGCAGGTCAAACCCGGCCAATGCGCCCAGGCGACATTGGCATTATCGAACGGTCTTCCGAGCGAGGCAGAGCCCTCTTGCTTATGGACCGGGTTGACTGATCCGGGCGGGTCCCTCAGGACTTGCTGCGTGCTCCGATCGAGGAGATCGCATCATCGCCGACTTGCCGGTTCCCGAGACATTTCCGACGCCAACGCTATTGCCGCTGGGTGACAGCGCCTTTCTGGTGCGCTTTGGCACGACGCTGACCGATGCTGCCAATCGCGCGGCCATCGCGCTCGCCGCAATGCTCGACAACGCCCCCATTCCCGGCGTGGTCGAGATTATGCCCAATCTGGTCTCGGTGCTGCTGCGCTATGATCCATTGCTGGCGTCACCGGCTGCCATCCTCGGCGAATTGCGCGTGCGCCTGTTCGGGCTGGCCGATGCCGGACGCGAGCCGCGCCGCTGGACCGTTCCCGTGGTATTCGATGGCCCCGACCTCGCAGAGACGGCGGAAGCTTTGGGCATGAGCACCGAGGCCTTCATCGCCGCCCACAATGCGCCGCTGCGCGTGCTGGCTACCGGATTTGCACCAGGCTTCGTCTATTGCGGTTTGCATGATGGTCTGGTCCTGCCGCGACGCACCACGGTTCGCCCGTCTGTCCCCGCCGGCAGCGTGTTGTTTGCCGCCGGCCAAACCGCAATTACCGCCACCGATATGCCCACCGGCTGGCATGTCATCGGCCGCACCGCGTTCAGCAACTTCGATGCTGCTGGCCACCCCCCAACCCTGCTGAGCGCCGGTGACCTGATCGCATTTGAGGTCGCCTCATGAGCGTCATCCTTAAACTCACTCGCGCCGGTCCGCTGACCAGCATTCAAGATCTCGGCCGCTTCGGCATGCTGCGCCACGGCATCAGCGCCTCCGGCCCGATGGATCGAACTGCGTACTTGTCGGCGGGCCAGCTTGCCGGTGGCGGGCAGGGCGGCATTGAGTTCACCATGGCGGGCCTCGAAATCACCGTGGCCAGTGGCCGCTGCCGTGTAGGCTTTTGCGGCGGCAATTTCGTAGTTCGGGTCAACGATCAGGCTCTGGCCTGGCCGGGCGCCGCGGAACTGGGCGCCGGTGACAGACTGGCCATAACGCCCGGCGCCTGGGGCAACTACGGCCACCTGCGCTTCGATGGCGATATCCTCGCCCAGCCCATGATGGGCAGCATCGCCACCAGCAGCCGGGCTGGCTTAGGCGGTCTCGATGGTCGCTCCTTGCATGTCGGCGACGTAATTGAACTCATTGGATCAGGCGCCGAACCTGTCGTCCCGGTAGTACGAGAGCGGACTGACGGCCCGATCCGAATCATCTGGGGGATTCACGCCGACCTTTTCTCGCAGGAATTGCGCCAGAAATTCCTCGACGCCAGCTTTACCATATCCTCTCGCCTTGACCGCATGGGGGTCCGGCTGGAGGATGACGACAAGGTCTTTACTGACGCGACCAACCTGTCGCTGGTCTCCGACGCCATCGTGCCCGGCGATATCCAGATCCTCGGGGACGGCACGCCGATCGTGCTGATGCGCGATCACCAGCCCACCGGCGGATATCCGCGTATCGGCACCGTCATCACCGTGGATCTCGACCGCTTCGCGCAATTGCGCCCCGGCAGCGCGGTTGCGTTTCGGCCTGTCACGGTGGAACATGCCCACGCGCTGTTGCGGGGCAGTAAGACATGACGACGATCGACCTCAATGCCGATCTGGGCGAAGGCATGGGCACCGACGAGGATCTGCTGGACATCGTCTCTAGCGCCTCGATTGCCTGCGGCGGCCACGCCGGCGATTCACCGACCATCCGGCACATTCTCAAATTCTGCAAAGCCCGTGGCGTTCGCGCCGGTGCGCATCCCGGCTATGCCGACCCCAAGCGCTTCGGCCGGTTTCGTGTGGTCATGCCGCTCGATCAACTGCTCGGCCAGATTCGCAGCCAGATGTTCCTGGTGCGCTTTATCGCCGATGAGGTCGGTGTCCCGCTGTCCTATGTAAAATTGCATGGCGCATTGGCTAATCAGACCGCCGAAGAACTCGCCTTCGCGGTCGGCATCTTCGCCACCATCCAGGCCATGGATCGCAAGATGGCGGTGCTGGCACTCGACAACAGCGCCCAAGTCCGCGCTGCCAAGGCAGTCGGCATGCCACTGATACGTGAGGCCTATGCCGACCGGGCCTATACGGCGGAGGGACTTCTTGTTCCTCGCACGCAAGAGGGCGCCGTCATCCACGACAGTGAAGAAGTGATCGCGCGATGCCTGCGCCTTGCCAAAGCCGGGGAGATCGTCGCCATCGACGGCACGGTGCTGAAATCCTTCGCACGGTCGATCTGCCTGCACGGCGACACGCCGGGCGCCGTCGATCTGGCCCGCGATGTGCGCGACGCGCTGGAAGGCGAGGGCATTACCATCGCCGCCAACTCGCCTGAGCCAGCGGACGCCTAGCTAAAACATACCCTGGGCCTCTCTGGGGAGAGTGATATCGGCGGAATGCCTTGGTCGAAAGGCCCAGGGTAGCTTGGATCGCCGATCCTAGATGGCTAGGTATTCGCGGCGAAGTTCGGTGTTGTCGAGGACCTCTTTGGCGGTGCCAGCGAAGGCCACTTCGCCAGTGTCGAGGATCACGGCGCGGTCGGCCAGTTTCAGGGCCGCGACCGCATTTTGCTCGACGATGATGGTGGTAATGCCCAGCGGCTTGATCGAGTGCAGGATGCGCTCGATCTCCTGCACGATCACCGGTGCAAGGCCCTCGTAGGGCTCGTCCAGCAGCAAGAGTTTCAGGTCGCGTGCCAGTGCCCGGGCGATGGCCAGCATTTGCTGCTCGCCACCCGACAGAGTCACGCTCTCCTGCTTGCGGCGCTCGGCCAGCCGTGGAAAGCTCTGGTAAATCTGATCGAGGCCCCAGCCGTTGCCAGGCGCAACCTTGGCCAGCATGATGTTTTCTTCGACCGTCAGGCCGGAGATGATGCGACGGTCTTCCGGCACCAGCTGGATTCCGGCGCGCGCCGCCTGATAGCTCTTCATTTGGTGGATTGGCTGGTCCTCAAGCCAGATCTCACCCTGCCGCAGCTGTGGGTTGTCGGTGCGTGCGATGGCCCGCAAGGTCGAGGTCTTGCCGGCACCATTGCGGCCGAGCAGCGCCAGGATTTCGCCTTTGCGCACATCCAGCGATACGCCTTGAACGATGTAGCTCTCGCCATAATAGGCGTGCATGTTGCGGATCGAGAAAAACGGCCGCGTCTTCTCGGTGGCTACGGCTTGGCTGTTGGCGATAGTCTGAGCTTCCTTAGCGATCGCACTCATCAATGGGTGCCTCCGAGATAGGCTTCCTGGACTTTCGGATTGCCGCGCACCTGGTCGGGCGTTCCGTCGGCGATGATGCGGCCTTGCGCCAGTACCGAGATCTTGTCGGCCAGCGAAAACACCACATGCATGTCGTGCTCGATGATCACCTTGGTCATGCCGCGGCTTTTGATCTTCTTGAGCAACTCGATGGTGGTGTTGGTGTCATGACGAGACATGCCAGCGGTTGGCTCATCCAGCAGCAACAGCCGCGGATGCTGGATGAGGCACATCGCCAGCTCCATTCGCCGCTTGTCGCCACGGCTCAGGCTCCCGGCGGCCATCTCACGGCTGCCGAACATGCCGACATCCTCCAGCATGGCTTCTGCCTCGGCCAGGATGCCGGTTTCGCTATCGAGCCCGCGCAGCATGTTGAGCTTGAAGGCGCCATCGCGCTTGGCAAGGGCCGGGATCATCACGTTGTGCAGCACTGACAGGTCGGCGAAAATCTCTGGCGTCTGGAACACCCGGGCAATTCCGAGCTGGTTGATCTGATATGGCTTGCGGCCGGTCAGGATGGCGCCATCGAAGATCACCTGTCCGCTGGTCGGGGCCAGCTTGCCGATGATTACGTTGAGCAGCGTCGATTTGCCGGCGCCGTTCGGCCCGATGATGGCGTGGGTCTGGCCTTCCTCGACCTGCAGGTCGATATCGGCCAAGGCGTGCAGGCCGCCAAAGCGCTTGTGGACGTCGGCAACATGCAGGACGACATTGGGAGCGGTCATGGTCTGGCGTCCTACTCGGCAGGTTGCGGTTGTGGCGCGGCTCTGCCGGGCTTGTCTTTCGGCTTGCGGTCGAACAGATGCGCGATGCGGCGCACCCCTTCCATGATGCCGCCCGGCAGGAACACCACGACCAGCACGAACAGCAGGCCAAGCGTCAGGAACCAGCCTTCGCCGACGAACTTGCTTGATATCGCCACCATCACGTCCCCTGCGCCTTCCGGCAGGAAGCCCCAGAAGCGCTGCAGGATGCCATCGTTGATGGCCGAGAAGATGTTCTCGAAATACTTGATCAGCCAGGCGCCAATCACTGGGCCAACCAGTGTGCCGGAGCAACACAGGATGGTCATCAAAACCACTTCGCCCGATGCCGTCC